>NZ_JACETT010000058.1:0-883 GCF_013912365.1 Thermoactinomyces intermedius | reverse complement strand
GATCCGGTGGAGGAAGTGAAGTTGGAGCGGGGGAGCGACACGTTTTTCCTGATCCAGCGCATTCAGGAAGAAGTACACCGCTTTGCTATCACGTTTCACCGGCAGGTTCGCGGCAAAAGCATGTTCCAATCCGAGTTGGATAAAATCCAGGGAGTCGGGCTGAAACGAAAGCAACGGCTTTATCAACATTTCGGATCCATTGAAAACATGAAAAAAGCTTCCATCGAAGAGTTTCGGAAGGCGGGTATTGGTGATCAGCTGGCCCGGACCATTTTGAAGGAGTTAAACCAATAAGATCCTCGCCGTCGGGAGGGTGAGGATCTTTTTTGCCAATCGATCATTTTATGTAAGGAGGACTTCCAGGTGCGTGACATTCATGAGAAAATCGAAGCCATGGATCCCGTTTATTTTCTTCGTCAATATTCAGGGGGACAAGCCGTTTCGAAACAAATGGTGCAGTTGATTTATGAATTAAAAGAAAGGTACTCTTTTTCCAACGGGGTCATCAACGTTTTACTCGAATTTTGCATGTTGGAAAATAACTATAAGATCACCCGTGCCGATGTACTCAACCTGGCGGAAGATTTATTCCGGAGAAACATTGCCACGGGAAAAGAAGCATTGCATTATTTAAAAAGTTTGCAAAAGCGGAAACACCCGTCTTCACCCCCTGATGCTTCGCGCACCTCCAATCCGGAAAGCCGGGAATACAATATGGAATATGTGGAGACCAATATTGCTTTGCTGGCCAGACAGCTGCATGAGTTGCGAAAGGAAATCAAAGAATCTTTTGTGAAAATGGATCAACAATTGGATCAGATTGAATTACGGCTGAAACAATTGTCTAATCTGATGAAATAAAAAGGAAAAGATAAAAAAGACC
>NZ_JACETT010000057.1:0-23641 GCF_013912365.1 Thermoactinomyces intermedius | reverse complement strand
AATATATATTATTTATTCAATAATCAGACAAATAATTTTGAAGGAGGTTTATTCATTGTCAGAAAACAAGAAGGTTGACAGAATGGCCTCAACGCATCCGGATTGGGAGGAAATTTCCCGCTCACCGGAATTTCGCGAGCTGATGCAAAAGAAACGGCGGTTTATCATTTCAGCCACCTTCTTTTTTGCTCTCTATTATTTTGCCCTGCCTTTTTTCACCGGTTATTTTGAGTTTCTCAACACTCCTTTGATCGGTTCCATCAATGGAGCCTATCTGTTTGCCATCTCCCAATTCTTTATGGCTTGGATCCTGGCCATATTATATGTTCGTCATTCCAACCAAACTGATCAATTGATACAGCGCCTGATCGAGAAGAAGAGGAGGGAAGTTTCGTGAATACAACCGCATTTTCGCTGTTTTTGGTGATTGTGTTGTTGACGCTTTTGGTCACCTATTGGGCCGCCAAAAGGACGCAGACCACCACGGATTTTTATGCGGCGGGCCGGTCGATCAAGGGATGGCAAAACGGGATTGCCATTGCCGGGGATTACATGAGTGCTGCCTCTTTCCTCGGAATTGCCGGGTTGATTGCTTTGGGAGGTTTTGACGGGTTTCTTTATTCGGTCGGCTGGTTGGTCGCCTATCTGGTTGTGTTGATCATCGTTGCCGAACCCCTCCGGAACTCCGGCCGGTACACCTTGGCGGACATGCTGGCCTACCGCATGAGGGCAAAGCCGGTCCGTTCCGCAGCAGCGCTGAGCACTTTGGCGATCTCCACCTTTTATATGATTGCCCAACTGGTCGGGGCAGGCGGGATCATCAAGTTATTGCTCGGGATCGATTTTGAGGTGTCGATTATCATTATCGGGGTTTTGATGATTTTGTACGTGGCATTTGGCGGGATGCTGGCCACCACTTGGGTGCAGATCATCAAAGCGGTCTTGTTGATGGCGGGAACGGTTTTGCTCAGCTTCTGGGTGCTTGCCCGGTTTGATTTCAGCATGGTGGAGATGTTTAATCAAGTTTCGGACAAGCTTGGGCAAAGGTTTCTTGAGCCGGGACTGTTGTACACCAATCCGTTGGACAACATTTCATTGGGACTGGCCCTTTTGGCCGGGACGGCCGGCCTTCCCCACATTTTGATCCGTTTTTATACGGTGCCGACCGCCAAAGAAGCACGAACTTCCGTCGTCTGGGCCATGTTTATCATCGGGGCGTTTTATATCATGACCACGTTCCTCGGTTTTGGTTCGGCCATTCTGGTCGGCCAGGAAAAAATCATCGCCGCGGATAAAGCCGGAAACATGGCAGCGCCCCTGCTTGCCGAAGCATTGGGAGGAAATTTCTTTCTCGCCTTTATTTCTGCCGTGGCCTTTGCAACCATTCTGGCGGTGGTGGCCGGGCTCGTGATTTCGGCAGCCGGTGCCTTTGCCCATGATTTTTATTCCAATGTTTTGCGTGGGGGAAAAGCCACGGAAAAAGAGCAAATGCGGGTGGCCAAATGGGCTTCGGTGGGAGTCGGGATGGTGTCCATTATCCTGGCCATTCTTGCCAAGAACCAAAATGTCGCTTTTTTGGTTTCCCTCGCCTTTGCCGTGGCTGCCAGCGCCAACTTGCCGGTGATCCTCTTCAGTTTGTTTTGGAAACGCTTTAATACAACAGGTGCGGTCACCGGGATTTTAACCGGACTGTTCAGCTCCATCATTCTCGTGTTGATCAGCCCGAACCTGATGAACCCGGAAGATGCGCTTTTTCCGCTGGGGAACCCTGCCATTGTATCCGTTCCGCTGGGTTTTATCGGTGCCTGGTTGGGAACGGTGTTTTCCCGTGAACCGGAAGCGGAACAGAAATTTACGGAGCTCTATGTCCGGTCCAACACCGGAATCGGTTCCGAATAAACGGATGAAGCCTGCTTCAAAAAAAGCAGGCTTTGCTTTGTTTAAGGGTGGATTAGGGTTTTATTTATGGTTTCAAAGCCTGACGGGCGGGAAGCGGTTTTCGTGGTTGCAGGGTTTGATACCCCTTCCGGCAGAGGACGATGATGATCACCAAGTCAATCACATCGCCCCCGTAGTACATCATCATGCCTCCGGCTTCTGCTTGACCCGTCGGAACTTCGCCAGGCGGACGGGCATAGATGAATTTGGCCAGAATTTGATGCGCGGCAAGGGAGAGAACCAGGACAGCAGCCCGGAACGAAAAACGGTACCGGTCAGGGGAAGGCTCCAACTGCAAGAGGGAGGCGGTGTATACATAGCCGGCCAAAAAAATGTGAAGGTGGATCAAAAGATGCAAAAACGCATGTTGATGCATCATTTCCCAGAGGCGGGTGGTGTATAACACCCACATCCCGCCGACATTGAGGAGGGAAGCAGTGACCGGATGGTGGATGGTCCGGACATACCGGGTTTTTAAGAAACGGACAAGCCTCCGGGCGTTTTGGACACTCAGGGTGCAAAGAATGAGGGTGAGCGGGCGGGACAAGTGAATCAAAAGCGGGGACAGCATGCCCAGGATTAAATGGGTTCCCATATGAAACCGAAAATCGGCATGCGCCAGATGGGCCAAGGGTCCGGTCACCGAAACGACAGCCAAAACAACCCCCAGAATTCCAAAAAAGGTACGGGATCGGGGCCATGCCTTCCCCCGGCGGCGGGAATGGACGAAGGCACCATACAGATAGACAAACAATCCCGTCCCGAACGGAAGGATGAACAGCAGGGTATAAACAGGATTCATGCTTCCTGCTCCTTCCGTTTCTTTTGTGAGCGGATGACCAGAAAGCCGGCGATGATCATGATCACGGCAAGTAAATTCCAAACCAGATCATAGATCAACACATTTTCCACATAACGAATCTGATGAATCCGCATCCACTTGTGCTGAATGATTCCGTCGTACAATTGAAACAGACCGGCTCCCAGCACAACGCTTCCCCACCATCTCTTTTTCCGCCAGGAATGGCGCCGGCGAAGATCGGCCAGCAAGAACAATGACCAGACCGTCGCAAACCAGCTGAAGGCATGAAACAGCCCGTCGGAGACAAGCCCGATGCTGCGGGTGGCCCGGTCATAAAAATGATGCCAGTGCAAAAGTTGGTGAAAGACTGCTTCATCGAAAAAAGCAATCAATCCGATGCCAAACAACAACCCGGACCAGAAATTGCGCTTCCAAAAAACCGAATCCATGGATTCACGGGATAACGGACGACTTGTATCCATACGGATGCTCCTTCTTCTTTCGGGAATTTCGCAATTTATCCTCTAGGTTATCCCATGTGTATCCAAAGCAAACGTCTGAAGGATAATCAGGGTTGTCCACAATGTAATCTCTGATTTTCATTTATCTTCCGGTTATGGAACTGAGAGAGGAAATCGACGGTTTAACCAGCTTTCAGAAGGCCCGTTCAGGATTTATTTTTGTTGACACAGATCAGCAAAACCCTGATGGCAACAAGGAGATTGCCAAAATCCCGATTCCCAGTCCGATCAGCGTGAGAGAGGTGATTTCAATTTCAAACAACGGATCGCACCCCACTTTCCTCTTTTGATGAAATATTTCATCATAATAAAATTATGCCGAATCTTTGATGGTTAAAATATAAAAAGATAAAGTCCCCCGAAAAAAATTGAAACATTTGGGGGACTGGATCATGGAATGAAACGTTTCAGCAGGCTGTTTTTGTTTTCTAATAAACGAGGTATTTAAATTTTATGTTCTTGTCGTCCAAATAACTCTCCACTTTATACCGGATCTGATGCAATAAATCAGTCTTATCCACCTTTATATCAAACAAGTTCTCCCCGTAAAAACGCACAAAAATCTTACCGTCATTCAAATCCTCCACGTGATTTTCTCCGATTTCCCGGACAATCGTTTCCACAATGACTTCCCTGGGTAAGTGAGTTTCCAAAAGATCCAATAACTCTTGCCACTCTGGATGAGGTTCCAAAGAGGCCCGATAGTCATAGATTTTTTCCGGACGGTAAAGAAAATAGATATTTCCCATAAAACCAGCCCGCAAGTCGCCTAACCACAGTTCTTGAATCTCCCTGATCCGGGAAATGTCTTTCATCACCTGGATAAAATGACCGGTTAACGCTGGATTCTCCTTGAAATATTTCCCGCCATCATACTCGGAAATTGACAGGACCGAATCACTGATAAACATGCGGTGAACATATGGCTCCTCCTGTACCATTGGATTAAAAAAAACGACGTTAAAAGCGTCAAAGTTCTTTAACCGGGTCCCGGCGAGATGGATGAATTCAGATGAATATTTAATATCTCTTGCAATATCCCCCACCTTGTAATTGGTGATGGCTTTGATTCCTTCCCAATGCTTTAATAGTTTTTCACATATTTTGATTGCCGTGTTCCAATATCCATCCACCAGATATCTTCCCCAACCGGTATAAGCCAGGAAAGTTTTTTGATCCATCGGTCAGCTCCTCTTGCAATCAATGTCTCACTTTCCGAAAGTATGAAAAAAGAAAGGGGAAAAGCAAGTCATTCCCTCTTTATCTCTTGAAAGAACAGGAATCAAACTCTCAGCGTTGAATCAGAAAAAAGATTTTTGGTCCTGATTTTTTCTGTTTGTCCTTCAAGGAAATTAATGAATGAATAAATATGGCCGGAATCGCATCCGAATGCAAACCCTGAAAGACCTGAAATTTGTTTGGTTCCAATCAAAAGAATCCTTCGATTGTTCTATTTCCGGGCAAAGGGAGAGATTTTTTGATGGCGTAGATAAATATATAAAAAACCCCCGGAACATCCGAGGGTTTTCCTTTGGTGGAGCATAGCGGGCTCGAACCGCTGACCTCTACACTGCCAGTGTAGCGCTCTCCCAGCTGAGCTAATGCCCCGTGTTTTTCAGTTACATATTGTATTATAATCACCGGATAGCATTTTTGCAAGAAGAAAATTAAATTTTTTTCGTGGGATTGTTTGTGAAAATTCTGTTCATTTTATGATATACTCTGCCATATCTGAAAAACAACAAGAGAAAAAATACCCCGACGGGGTGAAAAAGGCGGGAGGAACATGATTCGCAGGTTGACGGAAAAGGATCATGAAGCATGCATGAAGCTTTTGATGCCGAAAGCGGCGGAAAACTTGTTTATTCTCGGCGATATTGAGGCATACGGTTATGATCAGGCGTTCCAAAAGGTGTGGGGCGATTTTGATGATCATGGAAACTTGCGTGCGGTTCTTTTGAAATATTACCAAAATTACATCCCTTATGCGCCCGGTGATGATTTTGACCACGAAGGGTTGGCCAAGGTGATGGTTTCAGATCCGGAATTTCAAAACCTCAATGGCTTGGAGGATGTGGTTTCTTTTCTTATTCCGTGGATCGCTTCCAAGCCGTCTCAAATCCGGAAACTTTATTACGCCAAGTGCCGCGCGTTAAAGGAGTCTCAAGTAAATTGGCCGGTGAAAAAAGCAGGCGTTGAGGATGTCGGGAGAATCATGGAGTTATACCGGCACTTTTCATTCAGTAACAATCCGGAATCCATCAAAAGAAACATGGAAAAAGGTGTAGCCCGGACTTATTACATCGAAGTGGACGGACAGATGGTTTCTTCAGCTTCCAGTACGGCGGAAAATACGCTTTCTGCCATGGTGGTCGGGGTTTGCACTGTAAAAGAGCATCAAAAGAAGGGGATGGCTTCCGCCTGTCTGGTCCGGCTGTGCCAAGATCTGCTTCAAGAGGGAAAGGAACTTTGTTTGTTTTATGATAACCCGGATGCCGGGAGAATATATGAACGTTTGGGATTTGTCCCGATCGGCCGGTGGATGATGGTTTCGTTTCAGTAAGTCCCGGCCAGGAGCCAAGGATGGATGGGATCTGAAAGATTCTGCTTCAGGAAGTGATCAATGAAATGTTCCCATATGTTGAATGTTGATGCCGGAAGGCTCTGAAGTCACAATGAACCCGGGGCTGTTGACGCTGTTGTCAACAGCCTGACGGACTTAAAACCACAAGGCCCCTGCGGAAAGTGCCAGAGACAGCAAAAACAGAATGGAAAAAAGAATTGTTTGCTGCTTCGATTTTTGTTGCCACATTTCTTCTTTTTCCAAGATGACTTTGTTCAATTGGGCCAGGTTTTCGGACCATTTCTTTTGTTCAGCCTCAATGGTTTCTTTTAAGTTCTTCAATTTGTGATCCAGGTCTTCTTTTTTCTCTTCGTATTCTTTTTGCCGCTGATCCAGGGATTCCAATATTTTTTTGGCATGTTCATCCAGCTGTTTCTGCTTTTCTTCTTGTTTTTCATTCACCCAGTCGGTGAATTTTTCTTGATGTTGATCCAGTGCCTCGGCCATCTGTTTTTCGATTTCCTCTTGGATTTCCCCGGTTTTTTGGTGCAGCTGTCCGATTAAATCTTCTATGTTTTTCCGCTGTTGGCGAATATAAGCGCAGGTTTCCTGATCATCCTTCTGGATGGATTTTTGGATCAGCTGTACATCCCGGTACGTTTCATTCAGTTTTTGTGAGATCATGACAGCCGATTGGTTGATCGTCGTGGCTTGTTTCAGCTTCTGGTCGATCTGGCGAAACGAGGATATTTCCCGCTTGATTCTTTCAATTTGGTGATACATGTTTCCGAGTTCTTCGTAAATCTCTTGCAAAGCTTCGCCTGTGTTATTCGCGGAAAATCGGTTGAAAAAGCCCATATCACTCTCTCCTAGCTGTGGGTTGCATAATCTCAAGTCACCAATACTATTCATCATATCAATAATTTAAATGAATCCATAATCATTTATTTGTGAATCATTTATAAAATCTTTAAAGAACGTCCGTCTATCAAGGATATGGTATGATGGAAAAACAGACAAGTGTTGAAGAAGGAGATTGAAAATGAAGCCAAAGCCGAGAACATACAAGGAGGACGGTTCCAAGCGCCGGGTGCTGGTGGTGACCTCGGTACAAGCCGAACGGGAAGCTGTTTTACGGGGGATCAAGCAGACCGGAGGGATCGATGTCTTGGTGGTCGGAGTGGGACTGGCCCAAGCAGCTGCCTCCACAGCCATGGTCTTGTCCTCCGCTTCTTATGATTTGGTGATCAATGCCGGCATTGCCGGAGGGTTTCCGGGAAAGACGGACATTGGTTCGCTGGTGCTTTCCAGTGAAATCATTGCCGCCGACTTGGGGGCGGAAACCGCGGAAGGTTTTTGCCCTTTGGATCAGTTGGAACTGGGAACCTCCCGGATTGCGGCAGATGTGGAATTTGTCCGTTGGATGGAACAAGCTTTGCAACATCAAGGGATATCCGTTACGACCGGACGTATCTTGACAGTGTCCACCGTCACCGGGACACAAGAAACGGCAGAGGAGCTGATCCGGCGTGTTCCGGAAGCGGCGGCGGAAGGGATGGAAGGTTTCGGCGTGGCCACCGCGGCCCGGTTGCAAGGCGTGCCGGTGCTTGAAATGCGGGCCGTGTCCAATTTTGTCGGCCCGCGAAACCGGGCAGCCTGGCGGATTAATGAAGCCTTGCAAACTTTGGAAAAAGCCAGCAGTGTACTAACGGAGGTGGTACGATGAAAATCGCTTTTTCCCCTTGTCCCAATGATACATTTGTGTTCCATGCCTGGGTGCATGGATTGGTGCCCGGAGCGCCCAAGCTGGATGTGACTTATGCCGATATTGATATCACCAACCATCTGGCGACACGGCCGGATGGGCCGGATGTTTTAAAAATCTCATCCGCCGCTTTGCCGTGGGTTTTGTCCGACTATGCGCTTCTTCCCTGTGGCGGAGCGATGGGAAGGGGATGCGGGCCGCTCATCCTGACCAAGGATGCTTCCAAAGAAACGGACTTGAGCGGCAAACGCGTTGCCGTACCCAGTGAACGCTCCACCGCTTATCTGTTGTTCCGTCTCTGGACCGCCCGGCATGTATCAGGAGACTTGGATATCCAGGTGGTTCCTTTTGACAAAATCATGCCGGCTGTCCGGGAAGGTACCTTTGATGCCGGATTGGTGATCCATGAAGCCCGTTTCACCTATCCGTCTTATGGACTTCATTTGTTGGCGGATCTCGGGGAATGGTGGGAAGAGGACACCGGCTTGCCGATTCCGCTCGGTTCCATCATTGCCCGCCGCACCCTTGATGTGAAGTCCATTGCCGAATGGACACGCGCTTCGGTCGAATATGCATGGAACCATCCGGAAGCATCCCGGGAATATGTGATGCAGCATGCCCAGGAAATGGATCCGGAAGTGGCCAAGAAACATATTGACCTTTATGTCAACGACTTTACCGCCGACCTCGGCGAAGAAGGGTATAGCGCGATTTATGCATTGCTCAGCCGGGCTGCCAAAGAAGGAATTGTTCCGGAAATCAAGCCCGAAATGTTGCGTTGAAATCCCAAAAGCAAAAAACGGATGGTTTCAGGCCATCCGTTTTTTTGTTCTTTTTAATTTTTCTTTAATGGACCGACCGTAACCGATTCATCCCCAAACGGGATGGACCATACTTCCCGACTGCCGGTGATGGTAAATCGATCCTTGCTTACCATATTTAAGATTTCCTCATCCGAAAGGGAAGGGGCTGTTTTGATAACAGCCGTCAGATAAGTGGTGTACGATTCTCCTGATGGGATGTTCCGAGGAAACCATAATTGCTTTTCACTGACCACAAGCAGTTTCTTTGTATCTTCGGAGTAAAGTGGTTGAACTCTGTGATGAACACTGTCATGAACACTGTCATTAATCCGGGATGCCGGCGATGTCGCACAACCGGTCCGCCAGCCGGCGCATGGGCATTTGTTTTAACGTCAGCCAAGCGTGACCGGTGACTTCTTCTTCCTGAATGATGACCTTTGCGGAAGATTGCAAACGGAAGGCAAACCGGAAATCGGCGTGCCAGTGCGGAGGTTCGCCTTTTTCGGGATTTTCGGGGATCTCGTGCAAATCAATGTCAACGGGAACATTTGGGGGCAGGACGGGTTGAAGTTGTTCCGGAGAGATGCCGGTTTCTTCACGGGCTTCCCGCAAGCTGGCTTCAATCAGTGAACGATCTTTCTTTTCACAATGTCCACCCGGAAGAAGCCAGGCGTTCAAGGTTTTATGCCTAATATGCAGAACTCTTTTTTGTTCATCCATGATGACGGCACTTGTTGTGACGTGACCGGGAAAAGTGGCGCGGGAAGTGATGTCCCGGGAATGATGAAGCAAATCCATGAGCGGGTGGAGGGATTGCATGCCGGAGACGGAAAACCGGTTGGCATAAGCAGCAATGGACCGGGTGATTTCTGAATGCAAAATGGTCACCGGGATTCTCTCCTTTCCTTTTGAGGGTCACATGAAACGTTCTCCAATCCGGCTTGAAAACCTTCCGGATCCGGACATTACAAAAGGGCATCGATGGATGCCCTTAAACGATGATATAAAACGCTTTTAAGGGGCCGTGGACCCCGACGACCAGGTTCATCTCAATATCTGCCGAGTTGCTGGGACCGGATATGAAATGGATGCTGGAGGGCGGGGTTTGGCCGTTTTCAATGGCTTGGTTGATGGCGTGGACGGCTTGGGTCATCCGCGGGACGATGGTGTCTTTCGGAATGATGGCGATGTAATTCTCCGGCAGATAATTTAAAGCCCGGCCTTGATCATCCCGGGTTTGAAGAACCACGGTCCCGGATTCTGCCAAGGCATGGTCGCAGAAGACCACGCCGAATTTGGCTGACGCGGCCTGCCGGATGTTTTCTTCCTTTTTCCCTTCTTGCCATCGGTAAACGGAAATCCCCTGACCGGGCCAGGTTTCATGAAGCAGCTCATGGAGCCCGTATTCTTGAAAGCGCGGATCCCCGGAGATGACCACCGGGCCGCCGCCGTTTTCCGATACCAGCTTTTTCAGCGTTACCGGCAGTTGTTCCCTTGTGGTTTCCATGACGGTTGTGTGGATGTTCCGGCATTGTTTTTTAAATATTTCCAGCAGTTGCTCTCTGCTTGCGCCTTTTAAAGTTTCCCGGTGAACTTCTGTTTTCCATTCCGGACGGGGGACCGGATCCGTCTTTTGTTTCCGTCCCAGCTTTCGGGCAATGTTTTTTAAAAAAGGGTCCCGGTTATGAATCGTTCCTTGCATCCGCTTTCCCTCTTTTCTGTTCCTGTTGATACCAATCACGAAAGCGTTCTTTGGCGGGGGCCGGAAATTCGCGGGATGCCATCCACTGCTTCAACGGGCCGACGCCTTTTTTGAATTTTGCACCGGCTGTAAGTGGACGGGTTGCCGCAGAGGCCATTTTGGATCCCCCCTGATACAAAGTGCCGGAAGAAGCGCCCATTTCAAACATTTTCATGGCCAATTTCTCGGCCAGCGGGGCACGCCCTTCTTGTTCCACAATCACTTGCCGGTGTTTGATCAACAGTTCATGCAGGGGGATTTTTACCGGACATGCTTCGGTGCATGCCCCGCACAAACTGGAAGCGTAAGGCAATTCCTGAAAGTCTTCGTACCCGGCCAACAGAGGGGTTAAAACCGCCCCGACCGGCCCGGGATAGACCGATCCGTATGAAAGGCCGCCGATGTGGCGATAGACCGGGCAAACATTGATGCACGCCCCGCAGCGGATACATTGGAGGATGGAGCGGAACTCGGAGCCTAAAATCTTTGACCGGCCGTTGTCGACGATCACCAGGTGAAATTCTTCCGGCCCTTCGCTTTCCCCTGGCGGTTTGGGGCCGGCCACGGTGATATAGCTGGTTAACTTTTGCCCCACACTGCTCCGGCAAAGCAGGCTGACCAGAATATCCAGCTCTTCCATGGTCGGGACAATCCGTTCCATTCCCATTACGGCGATGTGGGTGTCCGGGATGGAAATGGCCAGGTCGGCATTTCCCTCATTGGTGACAAGACAGATGGAGCCGGTGTTGGCCACCGCAAAATTGCACCCGGTGATGCCGATGTCCGCTTCCATAAATTTTTCGCGCAAAATCTGCCGGACAAATTTGGTCATTTCATACGGGTCGTCCGATTGGTCATAGCCGAGTTTGTTTTGAAAGGTTTCGCGAATTTGTGTTTTGTTTTTGTGAAGCGCGGGAGCGACGATATGAGAAGGAACATCGTCGTTGATTTGCAAAATGTATTCCCCGAGATCGCTTTCCACCACTTCACAACCCGCTTGTTCAAGCGCCGGGTTCAAATGGATTTCCTCGGTCACCATGGATTTGGATTTGACGATTGTTTTGGCCTTTTTTTGCCTGGCCACGTTTTGGATGTATTGCACGGCTTCTTCCGCGGTTTGGGCGAAAAAGACATGGCCGCCCAGCTTGGCGACGTTTTCGCTGAGTTGCATCAGATAATGATCGAGGTTTTCCAGCGTGTGCTTGCGGATTTGCTCGCCCAAAAGCCGCCATTCTTCCCAGTTTCCCAATTCATTGGCGGCAGAAAGGCGCCGGTCTTGCAATCGTTCTTGGGCCGAGGCAACCGCCTGCCGCATCGTGGCATTTTCCAATCCTTGTTGTACCCGGTGGTCAAATGGATCTTCACTGATTTTAATTGCCATTGTGATCTCTCCTTAACGGCTGTTTAAAACTTCCGCGATATGCATCACTTGAACGGGATGCCCCAGGCGTTCGAGCCGCCCCTTGATATTCATCAGGCATCCGCAATCCGCCCCGATCAGGTAGTCGGCTTTGGTTTGCAGGATGTTGTTGACTTTCTCATCGACCATTTCCGTGGAGACGGGGCTCATTTTCACGGAAAACGTGCCTCCGAAGCCGCAGCAATTTCGCGCTTGGGGGAGCGGTTCAAGCTGCAATCCCCTGACATTGGAAAGAAGCGTGAAAGGTGCGTCTTTCACACCCAGCAGACGGGTCATGTGGCAAGACGAATGATATGTGGCTCTTCCGTCCAGCCGGGCTCCCGTGTCCGTGATCCCGAGAACATCCACAAGAAAGCGGGTCAGCTCGTACGTTTTGGAGGCCAACTGTTCAGCGCCCTCTTTCCACTTGGGATCGTCTTGAAAAAGACGCGGATATTCTTTGAACATGGTGGCGCAGGAGCCGGAAGGAGTCACGATGTATTCCGCATGTTCAAAGGCTTGAATCATGTTTTTGGCTGCACTTTTCGCTTCCCGGACATAACCGCTGTTATAAGCCGGCTGTCCGCAGCATACTTGTTTTTCCGGAAATTCCACATCACAACCCAGGTGGTTCAGCAATTCAACAGTGGCCTTTCCGACATTCGGATAAAACATATCCACCAAACAAGTAACAAACAATGATACTTTCACCATCATCACCTGCCCGGTTCATCGCATGTTTTTTTGTTTTTTGCGGTTGGCAAACAATTTTTGCTCCACATTCGCCAAATGCGTGAACATGGATTTTTCCGCTTCCCCGGCATGTTGGGCGGCAATGGCTTCATAAATCTTCTGATGTTCCTGAAGCAATTGATCCGGGTAACCGGGAATCAAAAACAATTGTTGGCGGCTTTCTTTCAATGATCTGGACAAGATGCCGTAAATGGATTCCATCATCCATTCCAACACCGGATTGTGGCTGGCACGGGCAATGGCATAATGAAAAGCCAGGTCCGCCTCATCCCCGAGTTCGCCTTCAGCCGCCGCGTTTTTCATGTCGGAAAGCGACTTTTCCATGGCTTTTAAATCCTCCCCGGATCTCCTTTCGGCAGCGTACCGGGCCATGCCGGTTTCAACGACTTTGCGTGCTTCCAGAAGGGAAAGGAGATCTTGGCGGGTCACCGGTTGAAAGGGTTTAAATTCAGACAAAACTTTTTTGGGGTCCAGCCGGGTGACGAAAGTCCCTTCTCCATGGCGAATCGTCACCAGTCCCATGGTTTTGAGCGAGCTGACCGCTTCCCGGATGGTCGATTGGCCCACTCCGATTTGTTCGCTCAATTCCCGGAAGGAAGGCAAGCGCTCGCCCGGTTGGTAGGTGCCGTTTAAAATGTGTTCTTTTAACAAGTCCGCCACTTCTTCATAGGATTTACGCACTTTCAAAGCAGATCTCATCTTCATTTTCTTTTCCATTTTTCACCTCATAAGGTCATCTGATGACCGGATGATTAAAAATGATCGTGTGCCATTCATGCAACGATGACAATGTTTTGATTGTTGCAGATTCATGTTTTTAAACGGTAATCCCTGGCCGGCACCTTCAGACCGGTATGAAAAGAAAATCCCCCGAAGGGGGGATCCCTGCGAGCAGGATGGAACCTGCAATTCCAGCGGGAAAGGCTGGCGTTTTCATTTAAACTATCGCAGGGCACAGGAAGGATTGGTTACCTTCATCTCCTGCGTGGGGCAGGCGCTTTCATTAAGCGACTGTGTGAAAAAATTTTATCATGTGATATGATTTTTTGTAAATATAAAATATTTAAATGGTGAGAGTTGAATGACGAATCCGCATCAACCGGCTCAGAGAGAAAAGAAACCAAAGTGTTACATATGCAAACAACGGATGGATTCCTCCCATCCCCGTTATCCCAAATTGTGTGTGGAATGCGGAAATTTGAACGAACAGAAACGCCTTGCCCGCCATGATTTGACTTCTTATGTCGCGTTGGTGACAGGCGGCAGGGTGAAAATCGGGTATCATACGGCATTGCGCCTGTTGCGCGAAGGCGCCCGGGTGATTGTCACCACACGGTTTCCTTATGATGCCATCCGGCGATACTTTCAGGAGCCGGATTGGGAAGACTGGAAAGACCGGATTCACGTATACGGGTTGGATTTTCGGCGGATTGACCTCGTGGAGGCATTTGCTTTTTCTTTGAACAAGCAATTTCCCTATATTGACATCATTGTCAATAACGCAGCCCAGACGGTCCGGCTTCCGGATGAAGCGTACCAGGCCCTGTTGCAAAAAGAAAGGGAATGGAAAACGAAATGGTTGGGTTCCGGCGAAGAGCGGGGAAGGGAGTTGCCGGTTTATGCATTTGCGCAAGGGACGGAACCGGATGATGAGAAAAATCTTCTCCTGCCCGTGGCCAGCCCGTCCCGGCATCCGGCGAATCTTTCTCCATTTGTCAGCAATGCCTGGATTGCCAAACCGGATCAGATCTCATTGACGGAAATGCTGGAAGTTCAACTGGTGAATGTCACGGCGCCCTTTTTGATCAGCACCCGGTTGAAACCGGCCATGCTGAGAAGTCCCCATCTGAACCGCTTTATCATCAATGTTTCTTCCAAGGAAGGGATCTTTCGGACCAAACGCAAAGGGCGCTACCATGTCCATACCAATATGGCCAAGGCTTCGCTGAATATGATGACATTGACGATGGCCAAAGATTACAAGCGGGATCGCATTTTTGTCAACAGTGTTGATCCGGGATGGGTGTCCAATCAACTCCCGGCCAAAATCCGGGAACCCATTCCACCTCCGTTGGACTGCGAAGATGCCGCGGCCCGGATTTGTGACCCGGTTTATCTGGGGATGGATGCTAAAAAACCGCCCAATGGACAGTTTTTCAAAGATTATCGCCCGGTGGACTGGTGATTTTCCTCATTCGGGTTTCGCAGAGGGCAGAGGATGGAGATGCCAACCAACTGTTTCAATCTTGTGGACAGAAAGGGGATATAAGATGGAAAGAAAAGTGACCATCGGGAAAACCGGTCTCACCGTCCATCCCATTGGTTTGGGGACCAATAAGGTCGGCAGCCAGGCGGGAAAAGAAGTGGTCCAAGCAGCCATTGAAAACGGGATCAATTTTTTGGACACCGCTTATCTGTACGGCCCCGAAAGGTCGGAAGAGCTGATCGGGGAAGTGGTGAAAGAAAGCGGCAAACGGACAAATGTGGTGATTGCCACCAAAATCGGCCCCAAATTTGTGAACAATCAGGTGGTGGCAGACAACACCCCGTCTTTTTTGAAACAGGAAGCCGAAAAAAGCTTGAAGCGTTTAAAAACCGATTACATCGACATTCTCTATATTCATATGCCGGATCAGGATACGCCCAAAGAAGAGGCGGTCGGGGCGTTGCAGGAACTGAAGGAAGAAGGGAAGATCCGCGCCATCGGCGTATCCAATTTTTCTCTTGAACAGCTGAAAGAGGCCAATCAGGACAGATATGTGGATGTGTATCAGGGAGAATACAATCTGTTGAACCGGCAAGCAGAACGTACCCTGTTCCCTTATCTCCGTGAGCATCAGATTTCCTTTGTTCCGTATTTTCCGCTGGCTTCCGGACTTTTGACCGGAAAATATGATGAAACGTCAACCATTCAGGGATACCGGGCCAATCTGCCCTATTTTCAAGGAGAAGCCTACCGCGAGAGTCTGGAAAAAGTGGAGAAATTAAAAGCGATGGCCAAATCCAAAGGGGTCAATACAGCCAATTTGGCGTTGGCCTGGTGTTTGCACCGGAAAGAAGTGGATGCGATCATCCCGGGGGCAAGAAACCCGGAACAGATGCTTTCGAATTTGAAAACCCTGGACGTGACCTTGACAGAGGAAGACATCAAGCAATTGGATGCAATCTTTTAATTTGGAGTGCCGGTAAGTGGCAACCCATCTTTCCATTGTTGAAAGACAGGTTGCCATTTTCTTATGGAACCGGGCGGAAAAACTCCATCGCACCGTTTGGCACGGATTTTGCAATTGTTTTGCAATGAATGACGGATAAGGGAGGAACCAGGATGGAAAAGAACAAATGGGGTTTTTCCACCCAAGCGATTCATGCCGGGATACGTCACGGGGAAATGGAAGGATCGTTGGCACCGCCCATTTTTCAAACTTCGACGTTTGTGTTTCCCTCGGCGGAAACCGGCGGGAACCGTTTTGCCGGACGGGAGGACGGATTTATTTATACCCGGCTGGGCAACCCGACGGTCCGCCTGTTGGAAGAGAAAGTGGCTGTGTTGGAAAAAGCGGAAACGGCGTTGGCTTTTTCATCCGGGATGGGAGCGGTTGCCTCGGTTTTGTTGGGGATTTTGAAGGCCGGGGATCATGTGGTTTGTTCCAAAGGCTTGTACGGATGCACGTACAGTCTGTTTCATTGGTTGCAGGAGCGGTTTCAAATCCGTTTTTCCATGTGTTCCATGATGGAAGAAGCCGTATTGGAAAAGGCGATTCGTCCCGAAACCCGTTGTTTTTATATTGAAACCCCCATGAATCCCACCCTTGAGCTGGTGAATCTGGAGTTGGTTTCAACCGTGGCCCGCAGGCACGGAATTGTGACCATTGTGGACAATACCCTGATGTCTCCGTATTTGCAACGTCCGTTGGAATGGGGCTGTGACATTGTGCTGCACAGCGCCACCAAATATATCGGCGGTCACGGGGATGTGATTGCCGGGATTGCGGCGGGCCCCCGCCATCTGCTGGAAAACGTGAAAAAAACCACCTTGAAAGATTTGGGGGCGATTTTGTCGCCGATGGACGCCTACCTTTTGATCCGGGGATTGAAAACATTGGAGGTGCGCATGGACCGCCATTGTGAAAACGCGGGGAAGATCGCACATTTTTTGGCGGAACACCCCAAAGTGAAACAGGTATTTTACCCGGGACTTTCTTCTTTCCCTCAGGTTGAATTGGCAAAAAAACAAATGCGAAAGCCCGGCGGAGTCATCAGCTTTGAGATGAAGGGCGGATATGAAGCCGCCGTCCGGTTGCTGAATCATGTTTCGCTCTGTCAATTAGCCGTCAGTCTGGGGGAAACGGATACACTGATCCAGCATCCGGCTTCGATGACCCATGCGGTGGTTCCGCGGGAGGAGCGGCTGAAAATGGGCATTTCCGACGGCATGATCCGCCTGTCCGCGGGGATTGAAAACGCAGAGGACATTTTGGCTGATCTCGAAGAAGCGCTTTCATTTGTGTGATCGATCTTCCTCTTTCCTTCCGCTAAGATAAAAGTAAGAGGGACGGGAAGGAGGAAACGAATGAAAACGATCGCCCTCTGCATTAAAACCATTGACCGGGTGGGCATGACGCATGAGGTGATTTCCTGTCTGTTGGCCGATCATGTCGACATTGAGCGGATGGAGGTGGAATCGGGAAGCATTCATCTGAAAATCCGGTCGGTTCCTTCCGGGGTGTTTAAAAAGTTGACGGAACGGATCAGGCAAATCCCCGGGGTGAAGGAATTGGAACCGGTTCAAATTCTTCCGTCCGAGATGCGTGAAGGACAAATGAACACCATTTTGGAAACGGTTTCTGAAGGAATGATCCTAGTGGACGCCCGGTTGAAAATTCAGGCGATGAACCGGGCGACGGCCGAAATTCTGCGCCTTTTTCCGGGAGATTGGGAAGAAGAGGATCTTCCCGGACTTTGGGGAACGGACCCGGAATGTTTACGGACATATTTGCAGTCGGGGAAAGAGCAGATGAATGTCCCGGTGACCATCTGCCGAGGTCCGGACATGATTCAAGTACTGGCCAGTTTTATTCCGGTCCGTTCCGGCGGAAAACGGCAGTCCGGCTTGGTGATCGTCATTCGCGACATGAATCAGGTCCGCCAATTGCTGCGGTCTGTCAACCGGAAGGGAATGGTTCAGTTTCAGGACATTATCCATCAAAGCGAAACGATGAAAAGATGCGTGGAAACGGCCAAAAAGGTGGCGCAAATGGAAGCGACCGTTTTGTTACAGGGGGAAAGCGGAACGGGAAAAGAATTGTTTGCGCGGGCCATTCATTTTGAAAGCCGGCGGGCAAACGGCCCTTTTATTTCCATCAATTGTGCCGCCGTTCCGGAGTCGTTAATGGAAAGCGAATGGTTCGGCTATGAGGAGGGAGCGTTCACCGGAGCGGGGAAAGGCGGAAAAAAAGGATTGATGGAATTGGCGCAGGACGGGACGCTGTTTTTGGATGAAATCGGTGAGCTTCCGCTCAATCTGCAAGCCAAATTATTGAGGGTTTTGGAAGAGAGGGCATTGAGGCGGGTCGGCGGAAACCGGTGGATTCCTCTTCGCGTGCGGATCATTGCCGCCACCAACCGGGATTTGGCGGATCTGGTGCGCCGGGGCCGGTTCCGCAAAGACTTGTATTACCGCCTCCATGTGATTCCGGTCACCATTCCCCCGTTAAGGGAACGCAGAGAAGACATCCCGCTTCTGGCAACTCATTTTCTCCGGAAATTTTGCGCCCGGTCCCGCCGTCCGCTTCTTTCCCTTTCCTCCCAGTCTCTCCTTCGCCTGCAGGCACACTCCTGGCCCGGGAATGTCCGGGAACTGCAAAATGTGATGGAGCGGAGCGTTTATCTTTGCCCGGAAGGAGAAACCGAATTAAAAGAAGTTTATCTGAGCGATGTGTTGGATACGGATTTCGCTTTTCCCCGGCGCAGTTTGAAAGAACATCTCGCACAGTATGAAAAGGAACTGGTGCAGGCCGGGATCCGGCGGTTCAAAAGCATACGGAAAACCGCCCGCCATCTGGGGGTGAGCCATACCACCGTTTTGAACAAGATGAAGAAGTATGGAATTTCCAAAAAAGACATTTTTTGTTGAAATCAGGGATGGATTGGTTACATCTTTCATACATTGTTCAATGCAACAGGAAAAAAAGCTGTTAAAATAACGTTGTCGCTGAAAACACTGTTAGAAAGGGAAACGACAGATGAATAAAACCATTTTGTTTACAGGTGGCGGAACCGCCGGCCACGTCATGGTCAACTTGGCACTGATTCCTAAATTTTTGGAAGATGGCTGGAAAGTGATTTATATCGGTTCCAAAGACGGAATAGAAAAACAATTGGTTGCCGAACTGAACGATGTGGAATATTACAGTGTTTCAACCGGAAAACTGCGCCGTTACTTCGATTGGAACAACTTTAAAGATCCTTTTAAAGTCCTGAAAGGGGTTTTTGAAGCATACCGGTTGATTCGCCGCCATAAACCGAGTTTGATCTTCTCCAAGGGAGGATTCGTGTCGGTTCCGGTGGTGCTGGGAGGATGGTTGAACCGGGTGCCTGCCATCATTCACGAATCGGACATGACGCCCGGTCTGGCCAACAAGATTGCCACTCCGTTTGCCACAAAAGTTTGCACCACGTTTCCGGAAACGGCCAAACATTTCTCCAAAGAGAAAGGAAAATATGTCGGCGCCATCATCCGGGAAGAATTGAAACACGGGGATCCCGCACGGGGAAGGGAATTGTGCGGATTCACCAGAGAAAAGCCGGTGATCCTGGTTATGGGCGGAAGCTTGGGATCACGCATTATAAACGAAGTGGTCCGCAACAACCTGGATACGCTTTTAAAGCGGTTTCAAATCGTTCATCTTTGCGGGAAAGGGCAAGTGGATGAGTCGATTCAAAAACCCGGCTATTGCCAGTTTGAGTATTTGTCCGGCGAGTTGCCCCATGTCTTGAACATGGCCGATTTTGTCGTCTCACGTGCCGGATCCAACGCCATTTTTGAATTCTTGTCGCTGAAAAAACCGATGCTTTTGATCCCGTTATCCAGAGCTGCCAGCCGCGGGGACCAAATCCTGAATGCGCGTTCTTTTGAAAAAATGGGCTATGCGGAAGTTTTGATGGAAGAAGATTTGACCGATGAAAGTTTCCTGCAACATCTGGAGCATCTCGTGGAAAATCAGGAAGCCTACCGCGAGAAAATGAGTCAAAATTCTCCCGAGCAAAACATGCAAGAAGTGATCCAATTAATCAAATTGACTGCCAAACCGATGTGATAAGAAAAGGTCTCGTTCCCGTTGTCACCGGAGGGAAGAGACCTTTTCAAGTTTAACGGATGTTCTTTTTGAAGAAGCCGATCAGGATGGCCGTGACGAGCGAACCGGCCAGGATGGCGAGAAGATACAAAAGCGGTTGGTTGACCAAAGGAATGACAAAAATTCCGCCATGCGGAGCCGGCAAGGTGATGCCGAACATCATGGTGACGGCACCGGCCACGGCTGATCCCACAATGCAGGAAGTCAGGACCCGCAGGGGATCGGCAGCGGCAAACGGAATCGCCCCTTCGGTGATGAAGGAAGCGCCCATCACGTAATTGGTCAACCCGGATTTGCGTTCCTCGTCGGTGAACTTGTTTTTGAAGAAAGTGGTTGCCAACGCAATGCCGAGCGGCGGAACCATTCCCCCGGCCATGACGGCGGCGTGGGGGGCGAGGTTGCCGGCTTCGATGGCAGCGATGCCGAAGGTGAAAGCGGCTTTGTTTACCGGGCCGCCCATGTCGACTGCCATCATGCCGCCCAGGATCAATCCGAGGATGACGGCATTGGCGCCGCTCATCCCGTTCAGCCAGTCTGTCAGCCATTGGTTCAGTGCGGCGACGGGGGTATTGATCACCGTCACCATCAACACCCCGGTGATCAGGATGCCGAAAACCGGGTAAAGCAACACTGGTTTAATTCCTTCCAAACTGTCCGGCAAAACGGAAAAAGCTTTTTTCAACAAAAGGACAACATAACCGGCAAGAAAACCGGCAATCAGTCCGCCCAAAAACCCGGCTCCCGCGCTGGCGGCCAAATAGCCTCCGACCACCCCGGGGGCAAATCCGGGACGGTCCGCCAGACTGCTGGCGATAAATCCGGCCAAAATCGGAACCAGGAAATGAAACGCTCCTTCGTCCCCTCCGATTTTCATCAACAGTTCTGCCACAGGGCCTTTGGCATCAATGCCTCCAAAAACAAAAGACAACGCAATGAAGATGCCGCCGCCCACCACAAAAGGCAGCATATTGCTGACCCCGTTCATTAAATGCTTGTAAAAACCGAAGGAAGAAGGCGCTTTCTTTTCTGCACCTTTTGCCTCTTGATGTCCCTGATAGACCGGGGCGTCCTGTTGCAAGGCACGCCGGATGAGGGTTTCGGCCTTGTGAATGCCGTCGGCCACCGGAACCTGAATCACGTGTTTGCCATGGAAGCGATCCATTTCCACTTGCTTGTCCGCGGCGACGATGATGGCCGTGGCCCGTTTGATTTCGCTTTCGGTCAAACGGTTTTTCACTCCGGTTGAACCGTTGGTTTCCACCTTGAGGGAAACGCCCATTTCTTTCGCTTTGGCGGACAAGGCATCGGCTGCCATGTAGGTGTGGGCGATGCCGGTGGGGCAAGCAGTGACTGCCAGGATCAAAGCTTCTTCGTCACCGGATTCTTTTTCATTTTCCTTTTCTTCTGTATCCTCCTGCCTTTCCGCTTCCTGGAGGCGGACGATGTCCAGCAGATCTTCTTCGGTTTCGGCCTCGAGCAAGCGTTTTCGAAAATCATCATTCATCAGCAACGTGGACAAGCGGGACAATGTTTCCAAATGGGTCTCGTTGGCTCCTTCCGGAGCGGCAATCATGAAGAACAAACGGGCCGGTTTGCCGTCCAATGATTCATAGTCGATCCCGGAACGACTGCGGCCAAAACCAATCGCCGGTGTCCGGACCGCTTTGGTTTTGGCATGGGGAATCGCGATTCCCTCGCCGATGCCGGTGGATCCTTGCGATTCCCGTTCGAGGATGGCTTCTTTAAACAGATTCCGGTCGGACAAAACCCCGGCTTGGTCCAGCTTGTCCACCAGCTCGTCAATCACGGCGGATTTGGTGGTTGCGCCGAGTTCCATCACAATCGTTTCTTTGGTTAACAAATCAGTGATCTTCATTGGGTTTGCACCTCCTCAAAGCGCCTCGATGTCAATTTCCTTTCGTAATTGTTCCACCTGTTCTTTGGTGCACAAGTCGGGTGAAAACGCGGTTGCACTGCCGGCAGCCACGGCGGTTTTGAATGCGGAGACCGCATCGTTGGTTTTCTCATAGTCGGCGAGAAAGGCGGCAACCATCGAATCGCCTGCCCCGACCGGGTGAACCACGGCTCCTTTGGGAGCGGTGGAGCGGTATGTCGCATCCTCCGTAAACAAAAGCGCTCCTTGGCCGGCCATCGATACGATCACATGGGCTGCCCCCGCTTGTTGCAGCTTCCGTCCGTAAACAACCACATCTTCCATGGTGTTTAAACGGACACCATACAATTGTCCCAGTTCATGGTGATTGGGCTTCAACAAAAAAACATGACGGTTGGCCGCTCTTTTTAATGCCGGTCCGGCAACGTCAACAGCGACACGGACGCCGCGGGCGCCAAGTATTGCGGCCCATTCCTCATAGACGGAAGGGGAGAGCGACGGGGGAATGCTTCCCGACATCACCACGGTGTCTCCCGGCCGGACTTGTTCCAGCTGTTCGTTTAATTGCTGAAACGCTTCCGGAGGGATCGACGGCCCTTGACCGTTGATTTCCGTTTCCTCGTTTTCCCCGGTTTTGAGCTTGATGTTGATGCGCGTATCTTCGTTGACGCGGATCCACCGGGCAGGAATGCCTTCCTGGCGCAACGCTTCTTCGATAAACCTCCCGGTAAATCCGCCCACAAAGCCGAGAGCCGTGGTTTCCGCCCCCAGCCGGTGCAACACGCGGGCCACGTTAATCCCTTTTCCCCCGGGGTATTTGTGTTCTTTCTTCATCCGGTTGACTTGATGGAGTTGCAAGGTTTCCACTTCAACCACAAAATCGATGGAAGGATTCAATGTAATGGTATAAATCATGCCTGATCAACCTCAAATATATAAGTTTTTTGCGCAAGTTTTTCTTTGATCTCCGAAGAAAGAGGGAGTGTAATCAAGGAGGCTTGTTCCAAATCGGCGAATTTGGCAAACGAAACTTCCGATAACTTGCTGGGATCGGCCAGCACAAACGCTTGGCTGGAAAGTTGAAGCGCTTTTTGTTTCAGGCAGGCTTCTTCGGGATCCGGCGTCGTGTATCCGAAATCCGGATGGATGCCGTTGGTTCCCAAAAAACACTGATCAAAGCGGTAACGTTCGATTCCCTCAAGTGCCATGGCTCCGATCAGCGCTTTGGTGGATGGTTTCATTTTCCCGCCCAAAACATAGGCCTCGATGTCGTATTCAACCAGCCGTTCCAAATGCGTCATTCCGTTGGTGACCACCGTGACTTGTTTACCGGCCAGCGCCGGGATCATTTCCAGCGTGGTGCTGCCTGCATCGAGATAGATGCAAGCCCCCCGGTCGACAAACGAACCGGCAAAAAGAGCGATTTCCTTTTTCTCGCGGGTGTGCCGGACCGCTTTTTCCTGAATGGGCATTTCCAACCCTTTGTTTTGAAGCAGTGCTGCACCGCCGTGAACCCGTTTTAAAAGATGTTGTTGCTGCAATTGGTCCAGGTCACGGCGGATGGTGGATTCGGAAGCGCCGGTTAAATGAACCAGTTCCTGCACTTTTACGATGCCTTGCCTTTTTAATAAATTCAAAATGAATTGGTGACGTTGGGGTGTAAGCGTGATCCATCACCTCGCTTCGGCCTTTCCTTGATTGTATCGAAAAAAAAGAGCAAAAACAATTATTTTAAATCAAAACCAATCAAAAACAATCAAAAGCAGGATGAAAGAAGGAGATTTCGTTGTTAATTTACTGGGTAAAATAAGAAATACAGAGAAAAAAAAGATATAGAGCCAATATTTGAAGGGTGTTTGGGCAATAAACAAAGTATTTTAATTCAATGCATAAAATATTTAAGAAAGCTGCGAATCGCGGGATTTAACATTGATTATTATTTGTAAAATTCGAAAAAACAACCCGGCTCGAAATAAGGATGTGAAAGCGGTGTTTCAATTGCTTTTTTCAGGATGAAGACAGGGGCTTGTTTTTATGGATCAAAGTTAAAAATAGAAATTGGTATAAATTACAATCCATAAAATGTTAATTTTGATATATTTATTTC
>NZ_JACETT010000056.1:0-7968 GCF_013912365.1 Thermoactinomyces intermedius | reverse complement strand
GTCCTTCATGGCTCACCAATCTATGCGGAAGTGGCTCAGGGGTAGAGCATCGCCTTGCCAAGGCGAGGGTCGCGGGTTCGAATCCCGTCTTCCGCTCCAGACTGAAAAACCTTCATTGTATCATCTTACAATGAAGGTTTTTTTATTTTTTGTGTTTAGAATCCGGGTGTTTTTTTATGGGATTCTCTTTATGGAAACGATCCGTTTGCTGCTCATACCGGCAATCTCATCTCCGAATGCTCCGCCACTTCTCATTTTCTTATCGAAACGGTGCTGCTGTTTGGAACGTTCCCCAACGATGCATGACGGTTTTGATCTGCGAAGAGTTATTGAAGCGTCGTCGATCCATAAAAAAATTGATCATAACAAAAGATGAATCATAACAAAAAATTGATCTTAAAAAAAGTGTATGAAAAAGATGAATGAAATGTCTTTTTTTATGAGAATGGGATAAGGCATCCATTATGAACCATGATCGCGGTCATGGTTGTTTTTTTGCCTGTTTGCTTGGGGTTTGGCATA
This sequence comes from Thermoactinomyces intermedius, assembly GCF_013912365.1. Classification (NCBI taxonomy): domain Bacteria; kingdom Bacillati; phylum Bacillota; class Bacilli; order Caryophanales; family Thermoactinomycetaceae; genus Thermoactinomyces; species Thermoactinomyces intermedius. The sequence continues at coordinate 7,446 of NZ_JACETT010000056.1, read as the reverse complement.
GATTTGTGTTCATTCGTCCACACTATAACAAGTGGTAAAAGTGATTATATAAAATATGAAAATGAATAATTATACAATATATTTTCATTTGTTGCAATATTTTTTTGTTTCATTTTTCAGGGTGTGTTAAAATAGCGTTGTCGATGATATAGAACACAAAGGGGTTATGTTTCAATGAAGCAAAAGTCCATAACATTGATCGGCATGCCAATGGATTTGGGGCAAGGACGTCGCGGTGTGGATATGGGCCCCAGTGCGATTCGTTATGCATCTGCGCAGTCATTGTTGGAATCTTTGGGATATGATGTGGAAGATCTGGGCGATTTGTCGATTCCGACGCCCGAGTCCCGGCATCAGGGAGATCCGAAGCTGAAGTATTTAAATGAAGTTCGCCAGGCGTGTGAAAATTTGGCGGATGCTGTTTTTGATGTCATGAAACGAAAGCGTTTTCCTGTGGTTCTTGGAGGAGACCACAGTATTGCGATCGGAACCGTGGCTGGTGCGGCAAGGCACTTTGAAAAAATGGGCGTGATTTGGTATGACGCTCATGGGGACTTGAATACAGGCGAAACTTCGCCTTCCGGAAACATTCATGGGATGCCGCTTGCTGTCAGCCTGGGAATCGGACATCCTGATCTTGTCAATATCGGGGGTTTTGCACCAAAAGTATCCCCTGAGAACGTGGTGATTATCGGGGCACGCTCGTTGGATCCGGGGGAGCGTGAATTGATCAAAGAATTGGGAATCAAAGTTTTTACAATGCATGAAATCGACCGCATTGGAATGGCCGGAGTGATGGAAGAAGCCATCCACATTGTATCGAACGGAACCGACGGGGTTCACTTGAGTCTTGATTTGGACGGACTCGATCCGAAAGATGCCCCCGGAGTCGGGACTCCGGTGCAAGGTGGTTTGACCTATCGTGAAAGTCATTTGGCCATGGAAATGTTGGCCGAAGCGGATATTTTAACTTCTGCCGAGTTTGTGGAGGTCAATCCCATTCTTGACCGGGAGAATCAGACTGCCAAAGTGGCCGTTGCGTTGATGGGGTCTGCTTTTGGGCAAAAGATTTTATGATAGATATTATGCTTCAGATAGAAAAAAGCTGTGACCTGTCCGGGTTGCAGCTTTTTTCGTGGCATCGCACCGCCTGAGAATATGGCGGGAACGAACCGGCCAGGGTTTTGATGACGGCAGGGGAGGAAAGGGTTGGAAGAACCCCTTTGATTTGGGTTGCCGGACAGGAAGTGTTATATTAATGGTGAAACGGGAAGGAGTCATCCGTCAAAATACCTGAGCAGCGGAAACAGGGATTTGAAAAAACGGGATCCGGAACAATATTTTTTTCCGTTTACGAAAAAATAAAAAGAGATGATCTACCGAACGAATGGTTTAAATGGAGGGGCTTGATGCAGTCATTGGCTGAGGTAAAAAATTATCTGAGTGATGTTGTAGACATTCTGATTGTCAGTTATGTGATTTATCATTTGCTGAAATTGATGCGGGGAACCCGGGCTGTTCAATTATTGAAAGGAATCACCGTATTACTGGTCATTTGGCTGATCAGTAATGAATTTGAACTGAAAACATTGGAGTTTTTTATTGAAAATTTCTTTTCCGTGGGACTCATTGCCGTCATCGTGATTTTTCAGCCGGAGTTGCGCAGGGCGTTGGAACAACTGGGACGAGGCTATTTTTTTGGGAGAAGCAGTCAGGTGGAAGACCAAATCGCAACCAAAATTGTCAGTGAAGTGACCAAAGCCGTTGTTCAACTCGCAAAACAAAAAATTGGTGCATTGATTGTGATCGAAAAGGATACCGGCTTGTCTGATTACATTGAAACCGGAACCGTTCTGGAAGCCCGGCTGAGTGCGGAGTTGCTCAAAAATATTTTTATTCCGAAAGCACCGCTTCATGACGGGGCGGTGATTATCCGGGAAGAATCCGTGATGGCGGCCGGGTGTTATTTGCCGCTCAGCGAAAATCCCTACATCAGCAAAGATTTGGGCACCAGGCACCGGGCGGGAATCGGGTTAAGCGAAGTGACCGATGCCGTGGTTGTGATCGCATCCGAAGAAACCGGGCAAATCTCTCTGGCTTATCAAGGAGAATTGGAGCGGAATTTGAGCGAGGACGAATTGGTGTCGCGTTTATACGAATTGCTGAAACCCCCGGAAAAGTTCTCAACCGTCTTCTGGATGCGTAAGGAAAAGGAAGAGGGGAAGGAGAAAGATGAATAAATGGCTGGAAAATGATTTGGTGTTGCGCATTGTTTCCTTATTGCTGGCCGTCATGTTGTGGCTGACCGTGACCGATCATTCCTTTTCTTCCTTTTCAGTCAAGGAAAGCATGACCATTCGGGATGTGACGGTTCAGGTAAAATACGACAAGGAACAATTTGAACTGACAGGGCATCCTCCCAAAGTGGAATTGCAGTTATACGGAGACAAGCGGGCGTTGGAAAACGTCCCGGGAACTTACCGATTGTTTGTGGATGCAAATGAAGTGGGGGAAGGGGAACACCGTCTTCCCGTACAGATCGAAGGATTGCCCCTTGGCGTCAAAGGAAAAGTAAAGCCGGAACGGGTTTCTGTGACTTTAAAACAGAAAGTGCAGAAAGAAATGACGGTGCAAGCGGATGTGATTGGCAACGTTCCGGACGGTTTACATATCAATAAACCGGTTGTCACCCCTCAACGGGTGTTGGTCCGGGGAACCGAAAGCCGTTTGGACCAGGTAAAAGCGGTGAAGGCCGTTGTGTATTTGTCGGGACAAACTCAAACACTTAAAAAAGTTGTCCGGCTACAGGCGTATGGTGACAATGGGTTGATTCAACAAGTGGAGATCTCGCCAAGCGTCGTTACGGTGGAAGTGCCCATCAGCATTCCCAACAAACAGGTTCCGCTTTTGATTGATGTGAAAGAGCCGCCGCCCGCGGGTTACGCGGTGGAAAGCATTCGGGCCAGCCAGGATCAAGTGACGGTTTACGGTTTTAATGAATATCTTGAAAACCTTCAATATTACATTGGTCCGGAGTTGGACTTGAGCAATGCCCGGAAAGATTTCAAACGGACCGTGCCAATTCCAATCCGTGAAGGCGCGATCAAAGTGGAGCCCAAGGAGATAGAGATTTATGTTAAAATGGTTTCTGCCAAGGAAAAGACGTTGGAAGATGTTCCGCTTACCGTGACGGGGCAGGAAGAGAAACAAAAAATTGATATTCTCTCACCCTCCGGAGGAAACATGAATATCACTCTTTCAGGGGCACCGAAAAACTTGACGGGGCTCAATCAATCGGACATCAAAGCGGTCATTGATATTTCAGGTTTGTCGGAAGGAATTCATGAAGTACCAATCCGGTTTATTTTGCCTGACTTTATCCAAGTGGCCGAACAGAACAATTTAAAGGCAAAGATCAGGATTCGTGACAGCGAATAATGGTTCTTGATGATTGAGGAGGAGAAAACATGGGTAAATATTTTGGAACCGATGGAGTACGGGGAGTAGCGAATCAAGGGTTAACACCTGAATTAGCCTTCCGCCTCGGACGTTACGGAGCCTATGTGCTGACCAAAGGAAAAAAGCGCCCGAAAATTGTTGTGGGAAGAGATACACGCTTGTCAGGGGAAATGTTGGAATCCGCGCTCATCAGCGGAATGCTTTCCATCGGATGTGATGTGTTTCGGTTGGGTGTCATCTCAACCCCCGGTGTGGCCTTTTTGACCCGTCATTTTGAAGCGGATGCCGGAGTGATGATTTCCGCATCCCATAACCCCTTTGAAGATAATGGAATCAAATTTTTTGGAGCCGACGGCTACAAATTGTCGGATGAAACGGAAGCAGAGATTGAAGCGTTATTGGATCGCGAAGACGACAACCTGCCTCGCCCGGTCGGAGAAGGAATCGGTCGTGTCACGGATCATCACGATGCAGCGCAAACCTATTTGGAACATTTGAAACAAACCATAGACACCGATTTGTGCGGAATGCATATTGTGGTGGATTGTGCCAACGGAGCGGCTTATGAGTTGGCACCGATGTTGCTACGGGATCTGGGGGCGGATGTCACCACCATTTTCGCCCATCCCGACGGCGTCAACATCAATGTGAATTGCGGTTCGACGCATCCGGAGCGTTTGCAGGAAGAAGTGTTAAAACAACAAGCGCACCTTGGGCTGGCTTTTGACGGAGATGCGGACCGGTTGATTGCCGTGGACGAAAAAGGAAATGTGGTGGACGGCGATCAAATCATGGCCATCTGCGGAGCCTATATGAAGGAAAACGGCACCTTAAAAGGAGATACCATTGTCACCACCGTGATGAGCAACATCGGTTTCTTTAAAGCGGCGGAGAAATTGGGAATCGCCACGGAAAAAACCAAAGTGGGCGACCGTTATGTGATGGAAAAAATGAGAGAAGGCGGCTTTAATCTCGGCGGTGAACAATCCGGCCACATTATTTTCCTCGATTACAACACAACCGGCGACGGCATGTTGACAGCGGTTCAACTCTTGCGGGTGGTGAAGGAAAAAGGACAAACCTTGTCGGATTTGACCAAAATTATGACCAAATACCCCCAATTGTTGACCAATGTCCCCGTGAAAACCAAAGAAGGCTGGGACCAGAACCATGCGATCCGTTCTGCGATTGAATCCGTGGAAAAAGCTTTGGGAAATGAAGGCCGGGTATTGGTGCGCCCCTCTGGTACCGAGTCGCTGATCCGTGTGATGGCCGAAGGCCCGGACGAAGAGTTGTTGCAAAAATATGTGAATCAAATCGCGGAAGAAGTCCGCAACCAATTGAATTAAAAAATAATCGTAAGCTGAAGCCCTGTTTCTTCCTATTCATCAGAGAAACAGGGTTTTTATTGTGAATATGATTCACGGTGATTGAATAAAAGAAACCAAAGGCGGCTCCCGCCACCAACAAGATGGCCGGTCCATCCAACCAATCGGGCAAAAGTGCCCCGGTGGTGAATTGATAGCGATTCATCTTTTTCCGCATCTTTTATTTGAATGTTTTTCAAGTGAAACCCCGCTTTGAATATTTCAGAAATATATTATTTTTTCATCACAAATTATTAAAAACCTTCTTTTCAAGAGGGATCAACGGTTGAAAAATCACGGGTTTGGCTGGTGGGATCATTTTTATCCCGCCCTTTACATCCGGAACATCTTTGAATACCATATACATGAGTGTTTTTTCATGAATGAATCCGTTCAGGAGGTGATGTCCGGAAAGAGGGAGCGGCTTATTCAATGAATATGGTTGTTGTAAAGCGCCTGGGCTGCAGAGGAGACGTGGATCTGCAGTTGACGAGGAGGAGGAGTATCGAGTGATCGGCGGATACCTCCCGGCTTCGCATCAAAGCCGAGGAATCGCGACACAAAACAGCGGGGCGACCCGTTGTACAAAAGTTGCGATATGATGCCAAGAGAGGTCGGACGAAAACAAAAAAGAGAAAAAAAGAGAAAGCGTGGAAATGATGATGAACGGGTCAAAGACAAACAGGCTTTGGATACCCGTGGTTCGTCATTGTTTCTGCGAATTTCAGGGGGTATTCACATATGTGCGGAATTGTTGGATATATTGGCTCCAAAGAGGCTCAAAATCTGTTGCTTGAAGGTTTGAGCAAATTGGAATATCGCGGATATGATTCGGCTGGTCTGGCGGTTTACAACGGGGAAACGATCGGTGTGCAAAAAACCGAAGGACGGCTGACCAATCTCGAAGAAAAACTCCGTGCCCAATCCCTGCCGGGGACGTTGGGAATCGGACATACCCGGTGGGCGACACACGGAAAGCCTTCAGACCAAAACTCCCATCCCCATACGGACCAAACAGGTCGTTTTGCGGTGGTTCATAACGGGATTATCGAAAACTACATTGAACTGAAAGAAGAATTGATCGCCAAAGGATTCACCTTTGAATCCGAAACGGACTCGGAAGTGGTAGCCAAACTGCTGGCTGACATGTGGAACGGCGACTTGGTTTCCACCGTGCGGGACGTGGTGGCCCGCTTGGAAGGGGCCTATGCCTTGGGAATTATCAGCGAATTGGAGCCGGATAAATTGGTGGCTGTGCGCCAGGCAAGCCCTCTGATTGTCGGGGTCGGCGAATCGGAAAACTTTATTGCTTCCGATATCCCGGCGATTTTGCAACACACCCGCGATGTGTACATTCTGGAAGACGGGGAAATGGCTGTCCTGAAAGAAAACCAGGTGACCCTGATGAAAGTGGACGGGACGCCTGTGGAACGGGAAGTCATGAATGTCAAATGGGACATTGAAACAGCGGAAAAAGGCGGCTATGACCACTTCATGCTGAAAGAAATCCACGAACAACCCAAAGCGATTCGCGACACGTTGTCCGGTCGTCTGAAAGACGGGGAAGTGGATTTATCCAATGAAGTGAAGCTGACCAAAGAACAAATCCAAGAGATCGAAAAAATTCACTTTGTGGCTTGCGGAACGGCTTATCACGCCGGACTAGTCGGGAAATATGTGTTGGAAGATCTCGCACGGATTCCGGTCGAAGTGGATGTGGCGTCCGAATACCGGTATCGTAATCCGCTCATTACCGAAAAAACGCTGGTTGTCGTGATCAGCCAATCCGGGGAAACCGCCGATACGCTGGCTGCCCTCAGGGAAGCGAAAAAGCACGGCGCCCGGGTTCTTGCCATTACGAACGTGGTTGGATCCAGCGTTTCCCGGGAAGCCGATGATGTGATCATTACCTGGGCCGGACCGGAAATCGCGGTGGCTTCCACCAAAGCTTATACTTCGCAATTGATTGCCATTTATATGCTGGGAATTTATTTGGCTCAGGTTCGTGGCGGAAAAAGCCGGGAAGAACTGGCGGAAATCATCCGTCACCTGGAAGAATTGCCGGAAAAAGCAGAGCAGGTACTCGGCCAAACCGATGTGGTTGAACAATTTGCCCGGGACATCGCCAGCCATGAACATCTCTTCTTCCTGGGACGCGGCTTGGATTATGCCGTTACTTTGGAAGGTTCGCTCAAATTAAAAGAGATTTCCTACATTCATTCCGAAGCTTATGCGGCCGGCGAATTGAAACACGGCACCTTGGCTTTGATTGAAGAAAACATCCCGGTCATTGCGCTGGCCACCCAGGGCAGTGTTTATGAAAAAATGATCAGCAACATCCAGGAAGTGAAAGCCCGTGGCGCTTATGTTCTCGGGTTTGCCGGGGAAGGCGACACGGAGATGATCAAATCCGTGGATGAAGTGATCCACATCCCGTCGACACTGGATCTTTTGGCTCCGGTATTGACGGTCATCCCGCTGCAATTGTTCGCCTACTATGCATGCCTGGAGCGCGGCTTCGATGTGGATAAACCGCGGAATCTGGCAAAAAGCGTGACGGTGGAATAAAGAAAAAATGAACGGAACAAAGATCATTTGTGAAAAAACCTCTTCGGTTGCC
>NZ_JACETT010000055.1:0-10748 GCF_013912365.1 Thermoactinomyces intermedius | reverse complement strand
GGCGGATCGATCCGCCAACCGGCGGCGTATTGCGGCGTGGTTGGCATGAAGCCGACCTACGGGCGTGTTTCCCGTTACGGTTTGGTGGCTTTTGCCTCTTCACTGGATCAAATCGGGCCGTTGACGAAAAACGTGGAAGACGCCGCGTATGTCTTGCAAGCCATTTCCGGCCACGATCCTCATGACACCACTTCGGCCCCGGTGGAAGTGCCGGACTATCTGTCTGCTTTGACCGGAGAGATCAAAGGCATGAAAGTGGCTGTGGCCAAAGAAATGATGGGAGAAGGCATTGATCCTTCCGTCCGTGAAACGGTTCAAAAAGCGATTGACCAGCTGGAGAAAATGGGCGCACATGTGGAGGAGGTTTCCCTTCCCCATATGGAATACGCGGTTGCGGCCTACTACATCATTGCCCCGGCAGAAGCTTCTTCCAACCTGGCCCGCTTTGACGGCGTGCGGTACGGGGTTCGCAAAACCGGGAAAAACTTGCTGGATCTTTATCTGGAGTCGCGCAGCCAAGGCTTCGGTCCCGAAGTGAAACGGCGGATCATGCTCGGAACTTATGCACTCAGCTCCGGTTATTATGATGCTTATTACAAAAAGGCGCAAAAAGTGAGAACATTGATCCGTCAGGATTTCGAGAACGTATTCAAGCAATTTGACGTAATTGTCGGACCGACCACGCCGACAACGGCTTTTAAAATCGGGGAACAAGCGGACGATCCGCTGACCATGTATATGAATGATATTTTGACCATTCCGGTCAACCTGGCAGGATTGCCGGCCATCAGTGTTCCGTGCGGTCTGGCGGACGGCATGCCGGTTGGTTTGCAGATCATTGGCCAGCCTTTTGCCGAATCGACGGTATTGCGCGTGGCTCATGCCTATGAACAACAAACTGAGTCATTGCCGGCTCCGATGGTGGGAGGGAACGCAGAATGAGTAAATATGAAACAGTCATCGGCTTGGAAGTTCACGTGGAACTGTCCACGAAATCCAAAATCTTTTGCGGTTGTTCAACTGAGTTCGGAGCTCCCCCCAACACGAATACCTGTCCGGTTTGCCTGGGGCATCCCGGCGTGCTTCCGGTATTGAACAAGCAAGCGGTGAATTTTGCGATGAAAGCCGCCATGGCTCTGAATTGCGAGATTGCTGAATACAGCAAGTTTGACAGGAAAAACTATTTTTATCCGGACAGCCCGAAAGCTTACCAAATCTCTCAATATGATCAACCGATCGGTCAAAACGGATGGATTGAAATCGAAGTGGACGGGAAAAAGAAACGCATCGGCATCACGCGTCTGCATCTGGAAGAAGACGCCGGAAAGCTGAATCACAGCGAAAACGGCGACGGATCGCTGGTGGATTTCAACCGTGTGGGAGTGCCGCTGATTGAGATCGTATCCGAACCCGATCTCCGTTCACCGGCTGAAGCCCGGGCGTACTTGGAAAAATTAAAAACGATCATCCAGTACACGGGCGTATCTGATGTCCGGATGGAAGAAGGCTCGTTGCGTTGCGATGCCAATATCAGTTTGCGTCCGGTCGGCCAAAAAGAATTCGGCACCAAGACGGAAATGAAAAACTTAAACTCGTTCAAAAACGTGGAAAAAGCGCTGGAATATGAACAAAAGCGGCAACAGGAAATCCTGGACCGCGGCGAAAAAGTGGTGCAACAAACCTTGCGCTGGCTGGAACAGGAAAACCGGACGAAAACCATGCGCAGCAAAGAGGAAGCGCATGATTACCGCTATTTCCCCGAACCGGATCTGGTTACGCTTCATATTGACGAAGCTTGGAAAGAAGAAATCCGCGCAAGCATCCCCGAATTGCCGGATCAGCGGAAAGAACGGTACCAAAAAGAGTTCGGGCTCAGTGATTATGATGCGGGCATTTTGACCAGCTCCAAAGCCGTTGCCGATTTTTATGAAGAGACGGTGGCGAAAAAAGCGGATCCGAAACTGGCTTCCAACTGGATCATCACCGAACTGTTGGGATATCTGAACCGGGAAGGCATCGAAATCGAAGCCATCCGGATGACCCCGGCTCATTTAGCTGAAATGATCTTATTGATTCAAAAAGGAACCATCAGCAGCAAAATCGCGAAAAAAGTGTTCAAAGAAATGTTGGATACCGGAAAAGACCCCGGAACCATCGTGAAAGAAAAAGGATGGGTCCAAATCAGTGACGAAGGGAAGCTGAAAGAGGAAGTCGCAAAAGTGATTGCCGCCAACCCGCAATCCGTTGAGGACTTTAAAAACGGAAAAGACCGGGCGCTTGGCTTCCTGGTTGGTCAGGTGATGAAAGCAACCCGGGGCCAAGCCAATCCGAAATTGGTGAATGAGTTGATCTTAAAACAGATTCAGTCGTCCAATTAAAAAGCTCGCCTTTCGGCGGGCTTCTTTCTAATCAGAAGGAGGCTTGGTTGTGCTGCTTTTTCATCTTGTGATTATTGCGCTTCTGTTGGGGGCGGGGGTTTATTTTTTATTTTTTGTGCCGGCCCCTTATGAAGCGGTTACTTTTTTGATTTTTGCGCTGTATTTTTTGTTGACCTATTATGAGCGGACGGCCCGGGCGTTTCCCAAACCCGTTTATTGGGTGACGGTTTTTTTGCTGGCTTTAAACGGAGTGGCTCAGGTCTTTTTTTATGCGGAAGGCCTGATGAACGGGATGATCAGCTTCTTTTTCGCTCTTTTGACATTTAAATCCATGCAGAAAGTGGCAGACCATTCAAAATAAGGGGATGTGTGATGGCGGAAAAAATCGGGGTGCTGGTGATTGCCCATGGTTCCAGAAGCAGCCGGTGGGTCCGGTTGGTTGATGATGCCGTGAAGCAGGTGAAAACGGAACATCCACTTACGGTCGGATTTTTGGAACTGGTGGAAGGCCGGAAGATCCAAGACGGGATTGATGCATTGGAAGCCCAGGGGGTAAACCGGATTTTTGCCATCCCCCTGTTTGCATCTTCCGGCAGCAAACATATTGAAGAAATCCGGTTTATGTTGGGGCTGACCGGCCGGCTTCCGGCCGCATCCGATGTCGCCCCGTTGAACGTTCATGCCAAAGTGGCGATGAGTCCCGCGATGGACGATCATCCGTACATTGCGGAAATGTTGGCCAAAAGAATCCAAGCTCTTATCCGGAAACCGGAGGAAGAGGCGGTTTTGCTGGTGGGACACGGAAATGAATTGCCCGGTTTCAAAGAGAAGTGGGAAGCCGGAATGAACGGATTGGTAAAGCAGCTGCGGCGAAAGTTTCCTTTGGCCTGTATCACCTCTGCCTCCCTTTCATCGGACGAATTGCAAAAACGGGCTGATGCTTTGAGTCAGAAATACCGGGTGTTGGTTTTGCCTTTGTTTTTAAGCGAGGGGTACTTCACTGACCAACTGATTCCCTCCCGTTTGGAAGGATTGAAGGTGGAATACCTCAGGTCGGCATACTTGCCGGATCCGGGAGTTTCCCGTTGGATGGAGGCCATGGTGGAGAACCTGAAGAAAAAGACCAAGTCATAACAGATGACTTGGTCTTTTCTTTAAGATCCGGCAATTTGTTCAATCCGCCGGCAAACTTCTTCCGGGGTCAGGCCGCTTGCGCTGATGACCGGACAGTTTTCCACTTGGTCTTGCATGCCCATTAAATTCTGATCTTGTCCGGATATGACAATTGCGGCATAATTACCTTGATTTTGCAGTGATTCCGCTTGATATTCCTCAACTTGGAAACCTCTTTGGCTCAAGTAATCACGGACGGGAGATAATCCGGCTTCCACTGCAACGCGTTTCATGATTTAATCCCTCCTGTTTCTTGGTACGTTGTTAGTTTGATGGAAATGGCCCGGAATTATACGAAATGATGTGGGAGGAGAGAGGATGGAGAAAATTCGTTATTGGGGATGGATGGGATGTTTATGGTGGATGATCATTTTCTTGCCTTTGTTGCCGGCAGAGGCCCATCCGTTGCATCTGGTGTCTACGGATCTATCGGTCGAAGGCAATCAAATTCATGTTTCGATGCTGATCAATGAGCCCCTGTTGGAACAGGTGGCGGGGAAGCAACTGGTGCTGAAGGAAAATAAAGTGCGTGAAGAACAGGAGAATCAAATCGAAAGCTATATAAAAACACGGTTTGTTGCAAAAAATAATAACCGTCCGATGCCATTCACATTGAAAGAAATCACCCGGCCGGAACCGGGGCACTACCGGGTGGAGGGAGCGTTTATTTCCACAGAACCGGTCGGCAAAGTGGATCTGTCTTATCAAATGTTCTTTGAATTCAACAAAGGCCAACACCAAAACGTGGTCAAGATCGAAAACGGGGATCAGGAAGGGCATTATGTTTTTCATGATGACAACCGGCATCTGACTTTCTCCAAACAAACGGATTTGTCGGTTTGGCTGACGGCCAAAGAGTTTGTTTATATGGGAATGACACACATCTGGTTTGGGTTTGATCACCTGGCTTTTTTGGCGGGGCTTCTGGTGGCCGCGGGAAACGCGAAAAACTTGTTGAAGGTGATTACTTGTTTCACTGTTGCCCATTCCATCACGTTGATTTTGGCCGTCATGGACATTATTGCAGCCCCCTCGAAGTGGGTGGAAGTGCTGATTGCACTGACCATTGTTTATGTTGCAGTGGAGAATTTCTTTTTCCGGACATACCCTCATCGACTGACCGTGACGTTTTTCTTCGGATTGATTCACGGTTTGGGATTTGCCGGTTCGCTGGCGGATATCCACTTGCCCAAAACCAACTTTCTCACCGCTCTCTTTTCGTTTAATGCGGGGATTGAAATCGGGCAATTGTTGGTGGTTTCCCTTGTGTTCCCGTTGCTCCGGCGGATCCGCATGCGAAACGGTGCGCTTGAGCGCCGGATCATCCGGTGGGTTTCAGCAGTGATGGCGTTGTTGGGAATTTTGTGGATGGTGGAGCGGGCTTTTGAGATTCAAATTCCGTTTTTCCCGATTTGAAGAAGAATGAATTTGTTTTTGTTATAATTAATTATTAAAGATGAACAATACTTTACATTTATAGAAGGATGTGTCGTTCATGGCAAAAAGTCATATCGGAGTAATCGGACTGGCAGTGATGGGCAAAAATCTGGCTTTGAATATGGAAAGCAAAGGTTATACCGTATCTGTCTTCAACCGTTCTCCGGAGCGGACGAAAAAGCTGACCGAAAAACACAGCGATTTGAATATCGTTGGTACATATACCATGGAAGAATTTGTTCAATCTCTTCAAAAACCGCGCCGGATCATGTTGATGGTCAAAGCCGGCCAACCGACGGATGACATGATTCAACAACTGAAAAAATACCTGGAACCCGGCGATATTGTCATTGACGGCGGCAATGCCTTTTACGAGGACACCATTCGCCGCAGCAAAGAATTGGAAGCCACCGGGATTCATTTTATCGGGGCCGGGGTGTCCGGAGGGGAAGAAGGAGCCCTGCACGGACCGGCCATCATGCCGGGAGGATCCAAAGAAGCCTATGAGCAGGTCCAACATATTTTGACCGACATTTCCGCCAAAGTAAACGGCGATCCCTGCTGCACCTATATCGGCCCGAACGGAGCCGGACATTATGTGAAAATGGTGCACAACGGCATCGAATACGGCGACATGCAATTGATCAGTGAAGCTTATCATTTGTTGAAACATCTGTTAAACATGAATGCCGAAGAATTGCATGAGGTCTTTAAAGAATGGAACCAAGGCGAGTTGAACAGTTACCTGATCGAAATCACGGCTGACATCTTTACCAAAGTCGATAAGGAAACCGGACAGCCGTTGGTTGAATTGATCCTGGATACCGCCGGACAAAAAGGAACCGGAAAATGGACAAGCCAAAGTTCCTTGGATCTCGGCGTCCCGCTCTCCATTATCACCCAGTCGGTTTATTCCCGCTTTTTGTCGGCCATGAAAGAAGAGCGGGTTAAAGCCAGCCAGGTCTTAAAAGGGCCGAAAACCGGCTGCCATACGGTGATCGAGGACCGGGAAGCATTGATCGAATCGATCCGTAAAGCCCTTTATGCCAGCAAGATCTGTTCATACGCCCAAGGATTTGCCCAAATGAAAGCCGCATCCGATGCCTTTGGCTGGGATTTGAAACCCGGGGAAATCGCGATGATTTTCCGCGGCGGATGCATTATCCGTGCCCAATTCCTGCAAAATATCAAAGAGGCATATGACCGGGATCCGAACTTGAGCAACTTGCTTTTGGACCCCTACTTTAAAGGGATTGTGGAAGAGTATCAGCAAGCTTGGCGGGAAGTGGTGGCAACGGCGGTGTTAAACGGCATTCCGGTGCCTGCTTTTGCCAGTGCCATCAACTACTATGACAGTTACCGCTCTGAGAAACTGCCGGCCAACCTGCTGCAAGCCCAGCGCGATTATTTTGGAGCCCATACTTACCGGCGCATTGACCGGGAAGGCGTGTTCCATACAGAGTGGACAAAAGAATAACCAGGAGACCCCGGGATGTCATTTCCGGGGTTTTTTTCTTGCATTTTATACATAAAACGAATAATATATATCTGTACTTCTAATAATATTCGTTTTTTGGGGGAGTTCATCCATGTTTCAATTGGAAAAACACGGATCTTCCGTTAAAAAAGAAATCATTGCAGGAATGACCACCTTTTTCACCATGTCTTATATTATGGTGGTAAACCCGATTATTTTGGCGGATGCCGGGGTTCCCTTTTCGTTGAGTTTCTTTGCCACCATCATTGCGACGGTGGTTGGGACGTTGGTCATGGGATTGTTCGCAAATTACCCGATTGCCATTGCTCCGGCGATGGGTTTAAATGCATATTTTGCCTATTCCGTGGTGAAAGCCCATCAAGGGTTGGGATATGAAGAAGCGTTCGCGGCGGTCTTTGTCGCGGGAATTCTCTTTGTTCTGATTTCGTTGACGCCACTTCGGACCAAGCTGATAGAAGTGATCCCTTCCAATTTGAAAAGCGCGATCACGGCAGGCATTGGATTGTTTATTGCTTTCATCGGTTTGAGAATGTCGGGATTGATTCAAGACCATCCATCCAATTTGGTGGCGCTTGGCAACCTTCATTCTGCTTCGGCGCTGCTTACGCTGGCCGGATTGGCGATCACACTGGCCTGTATGGCACTCAATCTAAATGGCGCTTTATTTATCGGCATGATCGGGACGGGAATCATTGCTTATTTGACGGGACAGCTTTCTTTCGACAGCGGCATCGTGTCGGCTCCCGAGATTCCAAACCGCCTCGTGGTGGACAATCCGGTTCATGCGTTTCAAGTTGTGTTTGATTACGGTTTGTATGCAGTGGTCTTTTCCTTTTTATTGGTCACATTGTTTGACACCACCGGCACGGTCTTGGGTGTGGCCAAACAAGCCGGATTGATGAAAGAGGGAGTGCTTCCCCGGGGAGAAAGAACCCTGCTGGCCGATTCGGTTGCGACCCTGACAGGCTCCATTTTTGGAACCAGCCCGACCTCGGCCTATATTGAATCGTCCTCCGGTGTGGCTTCCGGCGGGAGAACCGGGTTGACAGCCGTGGTTGTGGCCGTGTTGTTTGCCCTTTCTGCCTTTTTCAGCCCGCTGGTTCAATCCGTGTCCGGGATTGCGGCCATCACGGCCCCGGCTTTGATTGTGGTCGGTGCCTTGATGATGAGCCATGTCAGCCATATCCAATGGAATGAGATTGATGAGGCATTCCCGGCATTTATGGTGATTTTGAGCATGCCGCTGACATCAAGCATCGCCACGGGAATCGCGCTGGGCTTTCTCACCTATCCGCTGATGAAAATCTTCCGCGGCAAGTGGAGAGAAGTTCACTGGCTGGTGTATCTCTTTGCGGTTCTGTTCTTTTTCCAACTGGTTTTCCTGCCCCATTGACCGGAGATTGACAGGCTTGCGGGAATTTCCCGCAAGCCTTTTTCTATAACGAAATATTCACTTTGAAGTGGTCCGGGGTGTTGGGTAAACTAGTAACTAGGTGTTTGTTCCGACGGAATAAGGAAAAATGACGGCAATTTTTTTAAACGTCCAAAGGAGCTGGCTCTATGAAACGGGCACGACTGATATACAATCCCACAGCCGGAAGGGAAATGATAGCCAGGAAGTTGCCGCAGTTGCTCGCGGTATTGGAACAGGCCGGATATGAAACCTCCTGCCATGCCACCACGGGACGGGGATATGCCACCAAGGAAGCCCGCATTGCCGCCGAACGGGGAGAGGATGTGGTGATTGCCGCCGGCGGGGACGGGACGATTCATGAAGTGGTCAACGGGTTGGCAGAGTTTCCAAACCCTCCCGCTCTCGGCATTTTGCCCGGAGGAACCACGAATGATCTGGCCCGGGCTTTGAAACTTCCCCGGGATTTGGAAGAAGCTTGCAAAGTGATTGCCAAAGGAAACACCGTCGATGTGGATGTCGGTGTGTTTGGAGATAAATATTTCATCAATGTGGCGGCGGCCGGCCGGTTGACGGAAGTCACCTATGAGGCGCCCAGCCGTTTAAAGTCCATCGTGGGGCCGTTGGCTTATTACGCCAAAGCGATCGAAAAGCTGGGGAGCCTTCATCATCCTTTCCCGGTCGAGCTTCAAACGCCCCGCGGGAAATGGAAGTCGGAAATCTGGCTGATCATCATTGCCAACAGCGTCTCCGTCGGGGGATTTGAACGGCTTGCTCCCGAAGCCAGTCTGAATGACGGTTTGTTTGATGTGCTCATCATTCCCAAAGCCAATATCCCCGATCTTTTGCACTTGGCTGCCCTGGCCCGCAAAGGGGAACATATCCGGGATTCGAGAATCATTTATTTCCAAACGGATGAGCTCGAGATCAACACCCCGATTTCCCTGAAATTAAATCTGGACGGGGAGTGGGGAGGGGAGCTTTCCGGTAAGGTGAAAATGCTGCCGCGCCATCTAAAAATCTTTTGTCCATAGTCGCCGTTCATCCGGGTTGATGAACGTTTTTTTATGAAGGAGTTGTTCGGATGAAGAAAGCAAAACCGCCGGTAAAAACAGGCGATGTGATTGAAATGGAAATCACCGGCCTGTCCCATGACGGAGCCGGTGTCGGCAAATACCAGGGATTCACCATCTTTGTGCCTCAAACGGTTCCGGATGAGAAAGTCCGTGTGCGCGTTCAAGTGGTGAAAAAAACATACGGGAAAGGCGAAGCAATCCAAGTGTTGAAAAGCCATCCCAGCCGGACGGAACCCCCTTGCCCGATTTATCACGAATGCGGGGGATGCCAGATCCAACATTTGCAATATCCCGCCCAACTGGAGCATAAACGGCAACAGGTGGCGGATCATTTTGAGCGGATCGGCGGCATGCAGGTGCCGGTTCTTCCCGTGTTGGGCATGGAAAACCCATGGCGGTACCGCAATAAAGCCCAGGTTCCTTTGGGATGGGAAGACGGGAAAGTGAAAGCCGGTTTTTATGCGGCCGGATCGCACCGGATTGTGGATATGGAGGCCTGCCTCATCCAGCATGAAGCCAATGACCAAGCCGTCCGGAAAGTCAAAGAATTGGCCCGGGAACTGAAAATCCCCATTTATGACGAAACCAAACACCAAGGATGCTTGCGGCATGTGATGGTTCGCACCGGTTTTCACACCGGGGAATTGATGATCGTCCTGGTGACGAACGGAAAAAAACTGCCGCATCGCGACAAATGGGTGGAGGCGTTGCGAAAAGAGTTCCCCGCACTCAAATCATTGATCCAAAATATCAATTCCAAACGGACCAATGTGGTCTTGGGGCCGGAAAATGAAGTGTTGTGGGGCCGGGATGTCATTTACGACCGGATCGGGGAAGTGACCTTTGCCATTTCGCCGCATTCCTTTTTCCAGGTCAATCCCGTGCAGACCCAAGTGCTGTATGATCAAGTAGCCCGGTATGCCGGCCTGACCGGCCGGGAAGTCGTGATCGACGCTTATTGCGGAATCGGAACCATTGCCTTGTACCTGGCGCAAAACGCCAAGCGGGTATACGGGGTGGAAATTGTTCCCGCTGCCGTCCGGGATGCCGAAAGAAATGCGAAAATCAACGGAATGGATCATGTCACGTTTGAAACAGGAGCCGCGGAAGAAGTATTGCCCCGATGGTATGAAGAAGGGATCCGCCCGGATGTTGTGGTGGTGGATCCGCCGCGAAAAGGTTGTGACCGGGTGCTGCTCGATACCCTCGTTTCTATGCAGCCTGAGCGGCTCGTCTACGTTTCCTGCAATTCAGCCACATTGGCCCGTGATGCAAAATACCTCGCAGAATGCGGGTACCGGGTGCAGGAAGTGCAACCGGTCGACATGTTCCCGCAGACCGGGCACATAGAAAATGTTGCCATGTTTAAATTAGAAAATTATCTAAAATAAAAAGATCTGAAGAAATAGGCCTTAACCTGTCCTTGGGGGGTCTATTTCTTTTAATATAGTGTCATTAGCGCAATAATTTTGTTGACTCACGCCATAAATATCTTTTTATATTTGATAATTTGCCTTATACCCATTACAAATTACAAAAACTGTGCCTCCAGAAGGAGTTGAAACGGTCTGACTTTGTTCTGGGAGTTTTTGCTTTTGGCAGCGACTCAAAAAAATACATTCGTATTTTTTCCGCGGTGTCATGCTCCGTAGCATATTTAAAGTCCTGCGGGAACGTCACGAGCTTATAGACATGCGCGAACGCGCTTGCGCGTTAACCTGTACCCCAACATTTGACAAAGGACCAATTTTTATATTAAAATTAAGAATATAAAG
>NZ_JACETT010000054.1:0-7385 GCF_013912365.1 Thermoactinomyces intermedius | reverse complement strand
ACCTGGATGGCGGGAGCGTCACTTCACATCATTGAAGAGGCCATGCGTTACGATCTGGAGGCACTCAACCGGTACATGGAGGAACAAGGGATCACGGTTGCTTTTCTGCCGACGCCGGTGGCGGAGCAATTTATGCAGTTGGAAAACCGCAGCCTGAGAGTGTTGCTGACCGGAGGGGACCGGTTGGGCCGGGTGTTGCCGCAGAACTACACGGTGGTCAACAACTACGGTCCGACGGAGAACACGGTGGTGACCACGAGCACCCGGGTGCGTCCGGATGAGCCGGTCACGATTGGGAAACCGGTGGCCAATAACCAGGTGTATGTGTTGAATGAACATCAGCAATTGCAGCCGGTCGGCGTGCCGGGCGAGCTGTGCGTCAGCGGGGAAAGCTTGGCCCGGGGATATTTGAACCGGCCGGAACTGACGGCGGAGAAGTTTGTGCCCAATCCTTATGTGCCGGGGCAAAAGATGTACCGGACCGGAGACTTGGTGCGGTGGTTGCCGGACGGGCGCCTGGAGTTTCTGGGACGGATGGATGAACAGGTGAAAATCCGCGGTTACCGTATCGAGCCCGGGGAAGTGGCCGACAAGTTGTTAAGTTACCCGACCGTGAAAGAAGCCGTGGTGGTGGCGCAAACCGACGAACAAAATCAGTTGCATTTGTGTGCATATTTCACGGCATCGGAGTCCTGCTCCATTCCTGCATTGCGGCAGTATCTGGGAAAAGAATTACCTGATTACATGATTCCGGCTTACTTTATGCAGATGGAGCAACTGCCGTTGAATGCCAACGGTAAAGTGGACAAAAACATGCTTCCCAAACCCAAACAGATGCAAACCGGTGTGGAATATGCAGCCCCCCGCAATGAAAAGGAACGCATCCTGGCGGAGCTGTGGGAGGAAATTTTGCATCTGGACCGGGTCGGGATCCGTGATCAGTTTTTTGAGCTTGGCGGCGATTCCATCAAAGCGATGCAAATTGCTTCCCGCTTAAAACCGTACCGGCTGAAAATGAGATTGAAAGATTTGTTCCAACATCCGACCATTGAAGAATTGGCACCGCTTGTGCACCCCGTCGATGAAGACCGGGAAGAAGAAGTGGTGACGGGGGAAGTCGCGCTGACCCCGATTCAGCGTTGGATGTTTGAGCAGACGGATTATCCGGATCAATGGAACATGGCCATTGTCCTGCACCGGAAACAAGGCTGGGATGCCGGGGTGTTAAAACCGGTTTTCCAAAAGCTGGTGACCCATCACGATGCGTTGAGGATGTCGTTTCAACGGGAAGGACACCGGGTGAAGGCATGGAACCGGGATGTGGAAGGGGAATTTTTCACCATCCACGAGTTTGATGTCAACAGTGAAGATCTTTCGGAAGTGATAAAAAGGGAAGCCAACCGTTTGCATCAATCGCTTCGCATCCATGGCGGTCCGTTGATCCGCCTGGGGATCTTCCACACCGGCGAAGGGGATTACTTGCTGATCATCATTCATCACTTAGTGATGGATGCCGTGTCCTGGCGGGTGCTGTCCGAAGATCTCCATACCGCTTACTCTCAACAATTGGCCGGGGAACCGTTGGCTTTGCCGCAAAAAACGACTTCGTTTCAATCATGGGGCCGTCAATTGCAAGAGTTTGCGAACAGCCCGGCATTACTTGCTGAAATTCCGTATTGGCATGCGCTTGACCGCCTCCGGATTCCGAAACTTCCGGTCGATAAAATAGAAACGCCGGATTATGCCAATCAGCATATCGGCACCGTTTGGGGCCGCCTCCCGAAAGAGGTAACCGCTGACTTGTTGTCCGGGGCGCATCGTGCTTACCAGACGGAGATGAATGATCTGTTGTTGTCGGGCTTGGTGATGACTTTAAACGGTTGGACCCATGGCAAGGTGGCCGTCCAATTGGAAGGGCACGGCCGGGAGGAAGTGATTGACGGAGTGGATTTGACGCGGACGGTCGGATGGTTTACGTCCATGTATCCGGTCGTGTTTGAGCAAGATTCCAAAGATCCGGATGAAGTCATTCCGTATGTGAAAGAAGTCTTGCGGCAGGTTCCCAATAAAGGAATCGGATACGGGATTCTCAAATACTTAACCCGTCCCGAACACAAACAAGATCTTTCGTTCCGGCTCAAACCTGAGATCAACTTCAACTATCAAGGGGAGTTTGTCCGGGATGTGGAGAAAGAGGACATCCAAATCGTGTCCCTGCCGGTGGGAGAAGGGGTTCATCCCCGCGCTCAGTGGCCGTATAAACTGGATTTCAGTTTGTTTGTTGAAAACGGGGAACTGGTCACTCTGATTCGCTACCACCAAACGCTGTATCACCGGGAGACGATCGAACAACTGAAAAACCTCTATCTCCATCATCTGAAAAGAATCGTGAACGTTTGCCGGGAAAAAGTCTTGGTGAAATAAAGACAAAAAACATCCTGTCTGGGTTGTCCAGGCAGGATGTTTTGTCATTTACAGAGCCGGGGTTGGCGTCGGTTCGGCAAAACCGTTGCCGTATTTTTGGTCGATGGATTCCCGGATTTTTTGATCCGAAGCTCCGGATTTTTTCATTTGAATGGATTCTTTGGCAATCTCCAGACAAACCCCGCAAGTGGTGGCATGGGAATCCCATGTGATTTGGTTGTTGGATTGTTGGTGGATAAAGCAATCCAGATTATTGCGATGCCCCACACTTTGTCCGCACCCGCAAAAGCATGGGATTTTGGCCAGCAATTCACGGTGTTTGGAGACTTCCTGATAAGTTTGCGCCACCTCCGCGGGATAATCCTGCAAAAAAGAGGGCAATTCATGGAGTGTGGTGGTCTCCCGGACATCTCCCATTACATGAGGGGATTCACCGGGACCGGCCTCCTCATGCGGATCCGTCTGGCAACCGGCTGCAAAAGACAAGCCAAACAGAAACAGCAAGATGGAAAAAAAACGGATGGTTTTTTGCTGCATGATCATACGGCCTCCCTTTTCCCTCTCATCATAGCAGAAAAAGATGAGTTGGTGTAAAGAAGGGGCAATCTGTTTCAAAAAGATAAAAAAAGAGACCGTTTACACGGTCTCATAGATCCGGGGAACAAAATGATAAAACCACTTGATTGAGATAGCCCAGTAAGCCAGAGTGGCTATCTCGTTTATTATTATAAAGCAATTTGTGAGTTTTTGTTAAGGAAATAAAAGGGAGAAAAACTTTATTTGGGTGATTCATCCTGTTTTTTAAGTGTTTTATTTTTTTAGATATAATGAAGTGTGAAAAAACATGTTTTACCCGATGGATGATCTGAATGATCTAAAAGGGAGATGAGAAAAAGTTGAAAAAATTGATCAATCATCCTGAAAACGTTGTGGATGAAATGCTGGACGGCATGGCAGCCGCGTATCCGGAGAGATTGTCCAGAATTCCGGATTATTCCGTCATTGTGCGCAAGCAGGCGCCGGTTCAAGGAAAAGTGGGGTTGGTCAGCGGCGGCGGATCCGGGCATGAACCGGCTCATGCCGGGTATGTGGGAAAAGGCATGCTGGATGCCGCCGTGCTTGGCGAGGTGTTTACTTCCCCCGCGCCCGATCAGATCGTCAGAGCGATTCAGGCGGCCAACGGGGGCAAGGGCGTCTTGTTGATCATCAAAAATTATGCCGGGGACGTCATGAATTTTGAGATGGCGGCTGATATGGCCGAAATGGAAGGGATCCCCGTGAAATCCGTGGTGGTCAACGATGATGTGGCCGTCAGCGATCCGTCCCGGAGAAGGGGAATTGCCGGAACGGTTTTCGTCCATAAAATTGCCGGAGCTTGGGCCGAAGCGGGGGCAAGTTTGGAGGAGGTTCACCGGATTGCGGAAAAAACCGTGCAAAATATGCGGAGCATGGGAGTGGCTTTAACTGCCTGCACTGTGCCGGCCGTCGGTAAGCCGGGCTTTGATATCCAAGAGGATGAAATGGAAATCGGGATGGGGATTCATGGCGAACCCGGTATCCAGAGAACGGCTCTCTTGTCTGCGGATGAAACCGCCGGTATGTTGTTGGATGCCATTTTTAAAGATTTGCCCCTTCAAAAAGGGGATGAGGTGGCGGTTATGTTGAATGGTTTGGGAGCCACGCCGCTGATGGAGTTGTATATTTTGAACAGGAAAGTATCGGAATGTTTACAAGATAAGGGAATCCGGGTGTTTTCCACCAGTGTCGGCGAATACATGACTTCGTTGGAGATGGCCGGTTGTTCACTCACCCTTTTGAAACTGGACGATGAATTAAAAAAAGGATTGAAAGCACCAGCTGACACCGTTTCATGGGTTCAAGCCGAAGGAGGAAGATAAGATGGAATGGACGGTTTTGCAGGTGAAGCATTGGTTGTCGGAGTTAAGCCGGGTCATGCAAGAAAAAAAAGAAGAACTTTCCCGGTATGATCAGGCCGTTGGAGACGGGGATCACGGTGTGAATATGGCACGCGGCTTTAAGGAAGTGGAGAAAGTCCTGACGCAAGAAAATGACGATCACGATATTGGTTGGTGGTTCCAAACAGTTTCCCGGATCCTGTTAAGCAAAGTGGGCGGGGCATCCGGCCCTTTGTACGGCACTGTTTTTCTGAAAATGGCTTTGGTTTGCAAAGGAAAAAGCGTGTTGACGCA
The DNA here is from genome assembly GCF_013912365.1 of Thermoactinomyces intermedius. Lineage (NCBI taxonomy): Bacteria > Bacillati > Bacillota > Bacilli > Caryophanales > Thermoactinomycetaceae > Thermoactinomyces > Thermoactinomyces intermedius. The sequence goes on along the minus strand of NZ_JACETT010000054.1, from coordinate 2,751 downwards.
TGAAGAATGGGTGAAAGCTTTTTCCGAGGCTTGTCAGGGATTAAAAATGAGGGGAAAAGCGGAGCCCGGCGACAAGACCATGTTGGATGTCTGGGAACCGGTTGTCCGGTACATGGAACAGGCAAAAGAGCCAATTTCGCGGCAAACGGTCAAGGACATTGCCGAACAATCCATGAATGACACCCGGGCGATGGTGGCAAAGAAAGGGCGGGCTTCTTACCTGGGGGAACGCTCGGCAGGTCACTTGGATCCGGGGGACGGTGTCTTCTTATTACTTCTTTCGGACATGGGCAGACCAACCATGGAAGGAGGACAGACAATGAGTTGCGTCGGATTGGTGCTGGTCTCGCACAGCGAAAAGCTCGTTGAAGGATTGGCGGAATTTCTCTCGCAAATCCAAAAAGACGTGCCGGTCGCCATTGCCGGCGGAACGGATGACGGGGAACTGGGAACCAGCCCGTTTAAGATCAAAGAAGCCATCGAACGCGTTTATTCGGATCGCGGAGTTTTGGTTTTATTTGATATCGGAAGTGCCGCCATGTCCGTCGAAATGGCCATCGAGATGTTGGGGGACGAAAAAAAGATTCGCGTGGCGGACGCACCGTTGGTGGAAGGTGCCTATGCCGCCGCCGTGGAAGCCTCGGTCCGGAGTGACTTGGATAAAGTGGCGGCATCGGCACACAAAGCAAGAAATTGGCGCAAATAGAAACATAAAATGTTCCCGGGTTCCTCACAATAAAAAAAGAGAGATGCGCATACTAACTCGTAACCCATTCAAAAGGAGTGAACCCGGTGAAAGAGGATCAAAATGTCCGACCCGATACAGAACCGAATGAAAAAAAGAAGAATGTTGCTGCCCAGATGATCCAGCAATTGGGGCAAACCAATGTTCCTCAACTGGAAAGCAATATTTTTTGTTTGAGCATCATCGGGCAAATCGAAGGCCATCTGGTGATGCCTCCCCAAAATAAAACGACCAAATATGAACATGTGATTCCGCAAATCGTCGCGGTGGAACAAAACCCGAAGATTGAAGGAATGGTGATTGTATTAAACACCGTGGGCGGCGATGTGGAAGCCGGTTTGGCCATCGCGGAAATGATTGCATCGATGCGGAAGCCGACGGTGTCGATCGTTCTCGGGGGAGGCCACAGCATCGGGGTTCCCATTGCGGTTGCGGCGGATAAATCTTTCATTGCCGAAACCGCCACCATGACAATTCATCCGGTCCGTCTGAGCGGATTGGTCATCGGAGTGCCTCAAACCTTTGAATATATGGAAAAAATGCAAGACCGGGTGATTCGTTTTATTTCCACCCATTCAAACATCACGGAAGAAAAAATCCGTGAGCTCATGTTCCGGACCGGGGACCTGGCCCGGGACATCGGAACCAATGTGATCGGAAAAGATGCGGTGAAATACGGATTAATCGATGAAGTGGGCGGTATTTCCGAAGCGCTTGCCGAATTGAACAAAATGGTGGAGACCAACAAACAAAGGGAGATTTTGCAATGATCTACTATTCCACGATTCCCATCGAAATGGCTTTTTACCGCCCGGATGAGTTGAAACTGAAACAAATTCAAGTGGATGGCGTGAAGATGATTGTCCATGAAGGAGAGGAAGGAGAAGCGACCATTGTCCAAGTGCTGAGCGGAGATCCCGGTCATTTTTTGGATCCTCGTTTTCAGCCGGGAAACACCATCAAAAACGTTCCGACCGTGGCAGAGTAAACCGCCGGCAGTCAGCCGGCGGTTTTTTGCGGGATCCGGGAGAAGAACAAAAAGAAAAAATCTTTAAAATCCGGTAGGAGACTTTATGTTGTTTTGGGAAATAAATATCGATAAGATAATACCGACTGGTTATCATTGCCATCAATTACTTTCGGAACGGATGGGTTGAAAAGGTGGTTTCAATGGCAAAAAAGAGAAATAAGAAAAAACAGTCGATTGGAACAAAAAAAGAAATTTTGTTTGAGATTTATGGCATTGTCTTATTGGCATTGTCTTTGGTGACGATTGCCAGTTATGGAGCCATTGGCAGAAATTTGACGTATCTGGCCCGTTTTGTGGTGGGGACATGGGATTTTTTGATTCCGGTTTTGGGAATGGGATTGTCCGTGTACGTGATGGCGCATCACAAGTGGCCGGATCATTGGTCGTCGAGGTGGACGGGAGTCGTTTTGGTGTTTATGGCGCTCATCACGTTTAATCATTACTTGACCTTTCACACCATTCAAACGGACAAGGGAATCATCGATCAGACCTGGTACATGTTGTTGGAGGAAAGGAATTCAGCGGTGCCGCTGGATGTCGGCAGCGGGATGCTGGGGGCTTTCTCCTATGCTTTGCTCCATTTTTTATTCGATGATACCGGCACTTTGATCGTGCTGGCGGCCGTCGTGTGTTGCGGTTTTTTGCTGATTGCCGATTTTTCGTTCACGAAAGCTGCGCTGATCTCAAAGGCCGTTTACAAAAAAGCAAAACAAAGGGGAAAGGATTTCCTGATCGATTGGATCAGGCAATATGACCGGCGCCAAAAGCGGACATCGAAGCAAAAGCGTGTGCGGGAAAAAAACGTCCCCGATGTGGAAGTGAGCAAAGAGCCCATCGATCCGGTAGTTTACGACTTTGAAGATGTGGCTTACCAGGACAGGGAGCAACCGGAGAACGGGAAAAAGCCGGTCCATGAACAAATGAAATTGAAATTGCAGCCGTCGGAGCCGCAGCCCCAACCGAAACAACCGGAACC
>NZ_JACETT010000053.1:0-13988 GCF_013912365.1 Thermoactinomyces intermedius | reverse complement strand
GCGTGGAGAAAGTGGTGTATGCCCCCAAAAGTCCGGGTCCCAATCCTTTTTGCCAAACCGGAGAAAAGGAGATTTTTCTTTGTTCATTCAACCAGGCCAACCCGAGACAGCCTGTCCAATTGGCCATCAGGGTTCCGAACGGAAAAACGGGGTCATTGAAAGCCTGCGCCACTCCAAAGCGGAGCAAGGTTCCGACGGCACCGCCGATCCCGACGGCAATGATCATTCTCATACCGGCAGCTCCTTGTCTTTTTGGTTTAAGATTAGATCAAATTTTAACGGCCGGCAACATTACGAAGAAGATTCCGCCGGTTCTTGTTTATCTTCTTCGTCTTCCACCACGATTTGGGAAGAGTGGTTGTCTACCATTTTTTCAATGATTTCCCCCACCCCGACATCTTCCCCGTTGGCGGTCAGTCCGATATTTAAAGTCCCGCTTAACGTTTCGACATGCAATTCGTGGATTTTATATTCGATTTTTTCGATGTGCACGGGTTTCAGTTGTTCTATGGCCTCTTTCAGTTGGCGGTTTTCTTGTTGCAGGCGCCGGATTTCTTGTTCCAAATATTTTAGCCGTTGATCCATCCAATCAAGAGGATGCTGGTACATGCAAACCATTCCCCCGGATTCTTTTTATCCTGGTTCCATTATATGATGAGGGTCTATGGATTCATGCCCTCCTTGTGACAAGACGGGCCCGCATCGAATAAAATATGGGCATCATACCAATGTACCGGCAAAAGGAGAGATGATGGTTGAAAAATACTTTCCGCAAAATGCCCTGGCATGAGCTGGCCCGTCAATTTTTGGGGGAGGACTTTTTTGAAGACATGCAAACGGCGGCCCGTCAAGATGAACCGGCAGCCGATGTTTATCACGGGGAAAATGAAGTGATTGTGGTGGTCAATTTGCCCGGACTGGAAAACGTTCGTGCTTTAGATTTGAAATTGGAAGGAAACAATTTGATTATTAAAGGGGATTACCCGTCTCCGTATGAGGGGTATCAAACCATCTTCTCGGAAAGAAAAAAAGGCATGTTTCAAAAGGTGATTCCTTTACAGGCATCGGTATCCAAAAGATATACGCATGCCAGATACCGCCGGGGGGTTTTGGAAATCCGTTTTCCGAAGAAGCCAAGGCAAAACCGATCCCTGCAAATATGACACCATGAGGAGGGGAAAGCGTGGGGACCATCAATAACATTCTGAACATCAAAATCAACAATATAAGTAACTCAGGTTCAGTCAATTTTGGAAACACGATCAATGTGGGGAATGACAGTTTGACCAAATCGTTGGGAGGATCTTCACCGATTGGCGATTTTCCCAAGAATTTGGATTTTGAGCGGAATGTATATTTTGATCCCGATCAATTTGATCAAAACGATTGAGGTGGTTTTCTTGTTGAAAGTGTGTATTCAATCCATTCGGATTTATACGGTGGGAGATGCCGGATCGTTTAACGTGGGAACAACGTTAAATATCATTTCAAAAAAGGGAGGAGGGGAAGAAGCTCCGCAACAGGTAGAAACGCCCACACCGGAGCCGACACCTCCGACCACCATGTCTGCTTGAAACACGGTTTGGCATTTGTCCCGTTTACGGGCCGTCGGGATGAAAAGCATTCTTTCGGGGGGGCTGGAACCACCGGACGAATCCCGGTCGGACAAGCAAGAGGGAACCGGTCCATTTTTCCTCAGGCAGAAGGGGGTTGGGACACCATCAGCGTGAATTGTCCGGATAATTGGAATTCTCCTGTCAAAAAGGGCAGGATGAAATGGTCTCCTTTTTGAAAGGAGGCGGTTCGCCGGTTGATTCGGATTTGTCCCCGACCGCCGATGACACTCACCAGAAGGAAATTTTCAATGGTCGGTATCCGAACTGTTCCGTCGATTTCCCATTTTTCCACCGTAAACCACGGGCACTTAAGAAAGGTGGTAAACACAGCATTTTTTTGTTGGATGATTTGCGGCACAACCGGTTCCGGACGGTGAGGAACCCGGATGACATCCAAGGCTTTGTCAAGATGCAGTTCCCGCTTTTGCCCGTTTTGGTCCACCCGGTCGTAATCATAAAGCCGATAGGTGACATCAGAACTTTGTTGGGTTTCCAAAACAAGAATGCCGGCCCCCAAAGCATGGACGGTTCCGCTGGGGATATAGAAAAAATCGCCCGGTTTGACCGGAATGCGCTGCAAAAGATCTTCCCACCGGTTTTCCCTGATCATGGTTTGTAATTCATCTTTGCTCTTGGCTTGATGCCCCAGGATGATTTCGGCTCCCGGCTCGCAATCGAGGATGTACCAACACTCGGTTTTCCCGTGTTCTTCGTCTTCATGGACGCGGGCATAGGTTTCATCCGGATGCACTTGCACCGACAGATCGGAAGAAGCATCGATCAATTTGGTCAATAAAGGAAACGTTTTTTCCTTGCGGTCCCCAAAAAGCTCTTGGTGATTTTCCCACAGTTCCTGAAGGTTTTTGCCTTGATAAGGTCCGTTTTTTACAAGGCACCGGCCATGAGGATGGGCGGAAATGGCCCAGCATTCCCCGGTTTTTTCAAAAGGGACCGGATAATGAAATTGTTCTTGCAAACGGCGGCCGCCCCAAAGGCGTTCCTGAAAGACGGGTTTTAGAAACAGGGGTTCCAAAGACATCGGTGATGCTCCTTTCAACACAAAATCGGGGTTTTCCGGGAAACCGGCCGTTTCCCGGAAGAAAAATCAGTTTGGTTGGGTCAGCAGTTGAAAAACTTCGGCCGCGCTCCGGGAGTTTGCAAGCTGTTCGCGGAATGCGGAATCGATGAAACGCGCAGCCAGCATTTGCAGGATTTTTAAGTGTTCGTTGCCTGCCTGGTTTTCCGGAACGGCAATCATAAAAATCCATTGCACTGGTTCGTTGCCTTCCTCATCCCAGTTCATGCCGGAAGCTGTTTTCCCGCACGCAATGGAAGGCGTCCGGACCGCGGATGATTTTCCGTGCGGGATGGCGATGCCAAAACCGATTCCGGTGTGATGTTGTTTTTCCCGTTGGATGATTTCGTGGTAGAAAGCTTGACGGTCTAGGAGGACACCGTTTTCGTCGAGCAAATGCACCATTTCACGGATCACTTCATCTTTGGTCGCACCTTGAAGGTTCAGGTTGATGTGTTCGGGTTTGATCAAATCGCGGATGTCCACTAAAAGATTCCTCCTTTTCTCACGAATCGTTTTGGACCGGTTTTTTCAAAAAGTTTACGCTGAAGGCGGTGACGAGCGTTCCGCAAAGGATCGCCAGCAAAAAGACGGGAACGTTGCCGATGGCTTGAAAGAGGATCATGACCGGGCCGCCGTGCGGGACATTGTCACTGACTTGTCCGAGCATCGCGATGGCGGAAGCCACCATGGATCCGGCCATGATGCATGGAATCACCCGTAAAGGATCACGCGAGGCAAAAGGAATGGCTCCTTCGGTAATCCCCACCAATCCCATGGCGATGGCGGCTTTTCCGGCATCCAGTTCTTCCGGCTCATACTTCTTCTGATTGATCAACGTGGCCAACCCCATTCCGAGCGGAGGGGTGCAAATGCCTGCGGCCAGCGAGCCCATGATATACGGGTTTCCTTCGCCGATCATGGCGGCGCCGAACAAAAAGGCGACTTTGTTGACGGCCCCTCCCATGTCAAAGGCCACCATGGCTCCCAAGATCAACCCCAGAATCAATTTGCTGGTTCCTTCCATTTCGCTTAAGAAATGAGTCAGGCTTTCCATCAACATGGAGATCGGAGTTCCGACGACATAAATAAAAATCAGTGCAACGAGTAAAGAAGTAAAAAGCGGGATCACCAGAATCGGCATAATGGGCTGAAGCATTTTGGGAACCGGCAGTTGTTTGATCCCTTTGGCGATGTAACCGGCCAAAAATCCGGCAAGAATCCCCCCGATAAAACCGGCTCCGGCTTCACTGTTGTAAAAATGGCCGTTGGCCGCGATGTAACCGCCGATCATTCCGGGTGCAAGTCCGGGTCTGTCTGCAATACTCATGGCAATGAAACCGGCCAATATGGGGACCATGAACATAAAACCGGTCGTACCGACTTCATTGACCTTTTTCCAAATCGAATGTTCAGGGATCACAAACCCGTCCGGTGTGGGAACCCCTCCCAATCCGAGGGAAAGAGCGATCAACAATCCCCCTATCACGACAAACGGAATCATGTAAGAAACGCCGTTCATCAAATCGCGGTAAACGTACTTTTTAATTTTGGATTCGCTCGCGGCGGCCCCGCTTTTGGTGGTTTGGTTTTCGGAATCATCCGCCTTTTCCGGTTGTTTTTGTGCTTTGCTTTCGTAGACGGGAACCTCTCCGTCCAGAAAGCGTTGGAAAAGTTCATCCGTTTTGTGGATGGCATCCTGAACGGAAACCATCAAAACCCGCTTTCCGTGAAATCTTCCTGGTTCGACATCTTTGTCGGCCGCGATGATAATCCCGTCGGCGGCCTCAATCTCTGCTTGGGTCAATGCATTTTCAACCCCGATTGATCCCCTGGTTTCCACTTTGATGTCGATTCCTTTTTCGGTCGCCGCTTGTTTTAATTTTTCAGCTGCGATATATGTATGGGCAATGCCCGTCGGACAAGCGGTGACGGCAAGCAATTTCATCGCAAGAAACCCCCTTTTTCATCCGGATGTCATGATCAATTCATATAAATCCGCCGGATGGTCGGTCAGTTCGACCAGCTCTTTGTAAAAGTGCTCGGCCATTTCTTTGTCCGTCCATTTGATCGCCGGGATGATCACAAAAGATACCGGGTTTCCATCCCATGAAACCGGAGTCGGCAAATGGGCGACAGCAACCGCCGATTTCACTATTTGATCCATCAACCCGTGCGGTGTGGCGATGCCCCCGCCAATATAGGTACCGGCTAACGCTTCACGCCGGATGGCGCTGGAAACATAGCCGGGTTCGACATACCCCTGCCGCACCAATTGTTGCCCCAGCTGTTGGATGACTTCTTCTTTGCCGGAGGCTTTCAGATCCCGGAACACAAGCGAAGATCCAAGCCATGATTTGATCACCGGAAAAGCTTCTTTCCCGTCAAAGGGAAGCCTCTTCCTTTTGATAAAATCCGCAAGCTTTTCCCGGTCTTGTTCCGAAAATAACGGGGAGATGCAAATGGACGGAACGGTTGGATGTTCCAAGGGAACGGTACTGACCAACAGATCCGGACGGCAAGCGGCGATGCCCTGATCCAGTTTGGATTCCGGCAGGGTGGCTGCCAACTGCAACTCGGGAAAAGTACGTGTGATTTTGGCGGCGAGCAATTGGGATGTCCCCATGCCCGTGGTACAAACCAAAAGGATTTTAACCGGGCGGGATTGATTTTTCCGCCGTTCCAAAGACGCTTGAAAATGAAGGGTGAGATAACCAATCTCATCTTCCGGGAAGGAAAAAGGCATGTCCATTTTTTCTTTCAACCAAGTGCAGGCAAAAACCAAGGTTTCAAATGTATAACGATAGAGCCGTTTGATTTCCTGCAGCATGGGATTGGGTGAATGCAATTGATGTTTCAGCCGGATCACGGCGGTGTGAAAATGGATTGCCAAACCCGTGAACAGTTCTTCATCCCGGGTGAACGGGAAATGGGTGATGGCTTCCATTTTTTTGATCAGCTGCCGGGCCCAGGTGATGGCTTCCCGGTCCAATGGAGAAACCGTGTTGTAAAACGGGGAGCGGTAATGGATATTGGCGCTCAGCAAATACAGCGTGATGTATGCGATTTCATGTTCCGGCAGCTGAAAGGCCAATTTTTGCCCGAGTTCGGCAGCATATTGCCCGATCCAAACGTACTCTTTCCTTTTTTTCAATGAAGAATGCTCCCGGTCGTCCAAACGGACCACATGGCCTGCTTTGCACCGCTTGATTGCAATGACAAGATGAATGATCAGGCGGGACAATGATTCGTCTGAAAAGGAATACCCCATGGCTTCTTCAAAGCGGCGGATCATATCGGAAACAATCAAGGTTTCCTGTTGAAAACGCCGGTCCCGGGAGAGAGGAAACTTGCTTATTACACGGGCCAACAATTCCCGGCATTTTTTCTCCTCCCCCCGGATGCTAAAACGGGAAGGGGAGATTCGGACCAGACGGAGTTGAAAGGATTGCAAATGTTTGCCGATTTCAGCCAGATCGTGATGAATGGTTGCTTTGCTGACATAAAATCGCCGGGCCCATTCCGCGGGGGTGGGAGACTTCTTGCTGAAAAAGAAGTCCAACAACATTTCATTTCTTCTGACCGCCGGTTCCGTTCCGGTTGGAAAACGGGCGGAACGGACAGCCAGATGTTCCAGTTTTTCTTTCTCTTTTTCGCTGGCATGTAGGAAGATCCCGACCCCCGGCCGGCGGCAAATCTCGGCGTCGGACCGGGATGACAGCCAGCCATCCAGTTGTTTCAAGTCATTGCGGATGGTTTTTTCAGAGACCTTCAGCTCCCGGGCCAGTTCTTTGGTTGTAACCGGTTTCTTTTCTCGGAGCAATTGCAGCAAAAGCTGTTTTCTTCGCTTGATCATCCATGGTCACCACCGTGATGGTTGTGAAGCGATACAAGTTATATTTTTATTATAAATGTAATCTTGTTTGGGTATGATAAAATCATTTCCGCAACCTTATGGTAAGGGCTGAACGTTTCATCTCCTTTTGAGAAGTGTTAAAATATGTTTACCGTTTTCGGAAGCATTCAGGAGGTGGATTCCTTTGATCAAAGAAGGAGATCAAGCCATTGACTTTACGCTTGAAGCCACAAACGGGGAAACCGTGTCTTTATCTGATTTCAAAGGCAAAAATGTGGTTCTGTTTTTTTACCCCAAGGATCAGACACCGGGCTGTACCAGAGAAGCTTGCGACTTTCGGGATGCCTATCAGGAATTTTCGGACCTCAACACCGTGATTTTGGGAATCAGCAAAGATTCCATTGCTTCCCACCAAAAGTTCATTGAAAAGCAGAATCTGCCTTTCCTTTTGCTGAGTGACCCGGAGGGAGAGGTTTGTGAAAAATACGGAGTGATCAAAGATAAAAACATGTTTGGAAGAAAGTACAAGGGGATTGAACGTTCCACATTTGTGATCGATAAAGATGGGAAGATTGCCAAAGCTTACCGGAAAGTGAAAGTTGCGGATCATGTGCAGGAAGTTCTGCAGTTTGTCAAAGAAAACTTACAGTAGGACGGGAAGAAGGGTTTCCCGGCGAAACCCTTCGGACTGCTCCTGTCAAATGGTTTCACTGATTTTTGCCGTTTTACGGACGGAGGTGGAACATGGATTTTTATACATATGATTTGCCGGACTATTATGACTGGACCTCAACGGGGCTGGATCATGACATCACTTATTACACGGAACTGGCCAAACAACAGGGTGGTCCGGTTTTGGAATTGGGCTGCGGAACCGGCCGGTGCACCCTTGCGATTGCGAGGGAAGGCATCCCTGTCGTCGGATTGGATTTGAGCGAACCGATGTTAAAAAGGGCCGAAAAAAAGGCCAAAGAGATGAATTTGGACGGGAACATCGAGTGGGTTCACGGCAATATGGCGGACTTCCGTCTGGACCGGAAGTTTCCCCTGATCATCATTCCTTACCGGTCTTTTTTGCATCTGTTGACGGTGCGGGATCAGGTCAATACGTTGAAATGCATTCGGCAGCATTTGACGGATGACGGGGTTTTGGCCTTTAATGTTTTTGTCCCGTTCATTAAACATTTATATGAAATGGACAATCAGTATGCCTACAGAGGAACGTTTCCTGTCCCGGGGACGGAAGAAACGGTTGAGCTTTATGACTTTACCGAATTTGATCATTTTTCCCAGCTGGCTCATGTCATTCGCTATTTTGAGCACTACAGCCCGTCCGGCCGGCTCAAGGAGCGGATCCGGACCACCTTTCGCTTAAGGTACATTTATCCGTCGGAACTGAATCATTTGCTCACTTTCTGCGGATTTAAAGTGATCCGTCGGTACGGGAACTTTCGTTATCAGCCTTTTGACAACCGGAGCCGGGAATTGATCATCGAAGCAGTCAAACGCAAATAGACAAGAAAGAGGGAGTGTTTTGAAACCGAAACCCAAACGAGTCCAAACAGGGAAGATTCTGGAGCTTTTGGAGCAGATGTATCCGGACGCTCATTGTGAACTTCATTTCAAGAATCCATTCGAACTTTTGATTGCCACGATTTTGTCTGCACAATCCACGGACAAACAAGTGAATAAAATCACCAAACCCCTGTTTGCCAAGTTTCCGACCCCGCAAGATTTTTTAACATTGACCGAGGAAGAGTTGGCTGAACACATTCGCGGGATCGGGCTGTTCCGGAATAAAAGCAAAAATATCCTGCAAACTTGCAGGATTTTGGTTGAAGAATATGAAGGGGAAGTCCCGCAACAGAGAGAGAAGCTGGAAGCTTTGCCGGGGGTTGGCCGCAAAACGGCCAATGTGGTGCTTTCCAATGCTTTTGGGGTCCCGGCCTTGGCTGTGGACACTCATGTGCACCGGGTGGCCAATCGCTTGGCTTTGGCAGACAGCAAGACCCCGCTTGAAACCGAGCGCCAATTAACGCGGAAAATTCCCCGCAACCTGTGGAGTGATACCCATCACCGCCTGATCTGGCACGGTCGTCGTTGTTGCACGGCCCGGAATCCGAAATGTGATCTCTGTGATTTGCTTCCTTATTGCTGGTATGGAAAAAACCGCGGGGATATTTCGGAAAAGAAATGACCCTGATATAAAAAAACAGGCATGAATTGCCACCGGCCGGGCATCATGCCTTTGGTGAAAGGTTCAAGTGTTTGCTTGTTCCTTTTTTTCTTGTTTTTGGCTGATCCGCTCGTGGACAAAGCCCAGGTAAAGAGCTCCACAAGCGACGATGAAATTAAAGATTTCGGTGGTAAGAGTGATGTTTACAAGGCCGAAGAGCTGGTTGCTGAATAAACCGTAAACGGCCAGCAAACCATAAAGGATACCAAAGACTCTCATGGCAAGCCGGTCCCAATTTTCTTTCAGGCTCGCCCCCAAATAGATCAGACCGCTCACCAAGTGAATGAGATTGTGCGTGAGCGTCAATTGGAGGGACTCATTGGATGACAGGAAGAAACCGGCAATCCCGATCAGTGTGAGAACTCCTCCGTAAATTTGCGACCACAATTTCAACATGGAATTCACTCACTTTCTTTTTTTGTTTTTTTATGGATATATATGATCTTTTTTTCCGGAACATGCCCGTTTGGGGGGGAGAATGTGAACCGGCGGGGGATGCAAGGGAAAGTGCGGGGCGCTGAAACCGCATTGACAAGAAGGCAAAACAAGAAGTAGACTAATTATATATATTATTAAATTAGAATCGTTCCTTTTTTGCTGCGAACATATTAGAGAGGTGGAAATAGATGAGTAACAGCCGACTAGAAAAGGCTGTTGAAACCCTGAAAGAAAATGGTGTGCGCATGACGCCGCAACGGCATGCGATTCTCAATTACCTTTATTCAACCATGGGACATCCAACAGCTGATGAGATTTACAAGTCATTGGAAGGCACTTTTCCCAATATGAGTGTTGCCACGGTTTATAATAATTTGCGGTTGTTTAAAGATGCCGGCTTGGTTCGTGAATTGACGTACGGAGATTCTTCCAGCCGTTTTGATGCCAATATGGTGGATCATTATCATGTGATTTGCCGGAAATGCGGGAAAATCACGGATTTTGACCACATGCCTCTGCTTGAGATTGAAAAAAAAGCGGCGGAAATCACGAACTATCAGGTTCATACCCACCGCTTGGAAATATACGGAATTTGTCCGGATTGCCAAGTGAAATCGAAACAGTAAAAAACCCTGCCCCGTATGGAAGCAGGGTTTTTTAGGGGCTGAAGCCGGCCATTGGCTCTTTGTGGACGGCAGTCGGCAGAACGGCTTTTTGGGGGTCCAGTTCCACCTTGCGGCGAAGGTTGTGCAACGTGCCGTCGGCATCCATTTCCGCGTGATCCCCGGTGCTGATCCAGCCGTTGGTATATACGTTGGTGTCTGATAAGGGGATCTTGTAATAGCCCGAGATGACTTGCGGGATTTTAATCATCAACTCCCCGTCGGCTTGAATGCGGAGTTCGATTCCCGGAAGCGGTTTCCCCGCCGTTTTCGGTTGCGGGCAGGACAGGTTGGTTGCGGAAATGACCGAAGCGCATTCGGTCAGGTAATACGATTCCACCACCGGCAGATTGATGCACCAAAAAAAGCGATGGACTTTTTCATTCAAGGGTGCCCCTCCGGAGAGAATAAACCGGACCCGTCCGCCCAATTGCTTTTGAAGGGGCGCAAACAAGAGGGTTTGCGACAGGGATTGATGCAGTTGCAAAGAGGATGGGACAGACCAGTTGTATCCTTTTCTTTTCAATCCGTATATTTTTTCTGCTTGACGAAGGGCGTGTTGAAATAAAAATTTTTTGGCCGGGGACGATTGGATTTGTTTATTCAAATACTCATAGATGGTATGCACCAAAACCGGCGACAAAGAGAACAGCGTCGGTTTGATCCGTTTGCTGGCTTTCACCCAGTTGGCATCCCTGGCAATGTAAGTGATCTCCGCCCCTGTTGCCAGCGGGGCCAGGTAGCCGGCAATCCGCTCAAAAGGATGGGACAGGTTTAACACCGACAGCAGACGGTCGTGTTTTGTATAAGGAATCACGTACAGAAAGCTCTGGAGATTGTTCAGAATATTCCCGTGTGAAAGCAGAACCCCTTTTTCGGTTTTCGTCTTGTCATTCGGGTAATAAATGACCGCGACATCCAAAGGCTGGATGGAGGGATAGGCCCATTCCTGCTCTTCGTTTGCAATCGACTGGCCGATCTGGATGATGGTTTCAAATTGCAAAGCCCCGAGAGATCCATCGGCTTTTCCGTTTAACAAGATGGAATGTTGCAGCAGGTCGGATGCACCTTTTACCTTTTCCAGCAATTCATACCGATCCGTAATGATCCCAGTCACATCGGCGTGTCTCAAAATCTTGCGGATCTGATCAGGATGCCGGTTGGGGTGAATCGGCACGCTTGTGGCTCCCAGGCTTAAAACGGCAAATTCACTGATCACCCAGCGGGGGTGATTTTCTGCAATGACGGCAATCTTTGCGCCGGGTCGGATTCCGATTTTCTCCAAACCGAATGCAAAATCCCGGATCATGTTCCAAAGGCGTTGATAGCTCAATTTATGTAACTCATCATTTTCTTCCCAAGAGAGTGCCGTTCGTTCCGGAAACCGTTTGACGGTTCGCGACAGCATTTCCAGAAGATTGTGTGATTTCACGCGTTTTGCCTCCTTTTCTTTCCATACATAGTCCGGATCGGATGCATATCATCGGAGGACTTCACGCATAGTTGTTCGAGAAAACTCGGGAGAATCCTTTTTTTGTAAGAAAAAAGAAAAAAAACCAACCGGTCATTGGTTGGGATGGGCATAAAATATGGCGGTTCAGAAAGAATCTTCTTTTTTTAAAAGGTGTTTCAACCACCTTTTTTGTTGTTCCGGGGTGGGGACCGGACAAGTTTGCTTTCTCCGGTTCCAGCGGTGGCGGTTTTTTGCCGCGAACCGGTAGACCGCATCGCGCAAGGGGCGTGGAATGAGGAAAAACAGTCTGGTGAAGACTGAAAAACGGGTCAATCTCTGCAATATGCGAAGAACCGCCGTGGACCGGGTGAAATAACGCCCTTGTTCAATGAGAATGACCGAGTCAAGCGTAGAAAAAGGGACTCCAAAGCGTTGGGAAAGCCATTCGCTTTCTTCGGATTTCAAGGAGGCAAACCGAAAATAACCTTGGGAATCCCGTTGGATGATCCACCGCACCCATCCGTTACAGAGGGAGCAGTCCCCGTCAAACAAAATGATCCCGTGATGCCTCAGGGAGGACGGAAGAAGGTTTTTATGGTTCACTTTTCCATGCTCCCGTCGGGGGATCCGGAAAGTGCTTCCACCGGAGCATCTTTCGGATCGAGGGACAAGATGGCTTTACAGTGCATGCATTCGTCTTTTTTTCCCAAAATTTTGGTCGGTTTGTTGCAGGAAGGGCAAACGACCTGCACCGAGTGTGTGGAAAGAATGCCGACCCAAAAGTAGATCCCCACACTGGCCAAAACGAAAATCATACCGAGGACAAAAAACAAAACCATCAGGCTTTGAAAGAAGAAACCCAGGTACATGACCCCGACTCCGGCAAAGATCAAGAGCATGGCAAAAGTGCGGATTTTATTCAGTTTCCCGGACAGCAGCATGATGCTCCTCCTTCAAGTTGAAATCAGCTCGATTTTATCATGAACCGATTTTTAGTACAATGGAACAGCGGTTGATGGGACCGGCGGAACAATGATTGCATGAAATGTGAGGGTGACGGATATGTCAGACAGAAAAAAAGTGACCGTGGCCATGTTGATTGCCACGTTTTTGTCAGCGATTGAAGTGACGGTTGTCAGTACGGCGATCCCACGGATTGCCAGCGATTTGGGGGGACTTCAATATATCAGCTGGGTGTTTGCCGCCTATTTGCTGGCATCCACGGTGACCATCCCGATCTTCGGGAAGCTCGCAGATCTGTTCGGGCGCAAACGGATTTTTATGTTCGGGGGAATTGTGTTTTTGATCGGTTCCATGCTGTCGGGGATCGCCGGCTCCATGACCGGGTTGATCTGGTTTAGGGCGGTGCAGGGTATCGGGGCCGGTGCACTGAACCCGACCACGTTTACCATTATCGGGGACCTTTACCCGTACGAGCAGCGGGCCCGAGTGCAAGGCTTATTCAGTTCGGTTTGGGGATTGGCCGGGTTGGTCGGCCCTTTGATCGGCGGCTTTTTGGTTGATTATATTTCCTGGCGGTGGATTTTTTACATCAATTTGCCTTTCGGATTGCTTGCCATGTTGATGGTGATGCTGTTTTTAAAGGAAGAAGGGGAAATCAAGGAAAAGCCGGAAGTGGATTATCCGGGCGCTTTTACTTTTTTCATTGCCGTCACTTCTTTGTTGTTTGTGCTCTCGGTCGGAGGAACGGAAGTCTCCTGGAAAACACCTTATTTGCAGGGGCTTGCGGCTTTGGGGGTCGTCGGTTTCATCCTGTTTTTTTGGATTGAAACCAAGGCTCGCGAACCGATGCTTCCGCTCCGCTTGTTTCAAATCCCGTCCATTCTGGTGGCGAATGTCATTTCCTTTTTGGCCAGTTCGATTTTGATTGCTTTAAATGTATATACGCCTTTATGGGTGCAAGGGGTGATCGGTTACGGAGCCGCCGGATCGGGAATGGTGTTGTTGCCCATGTCGCTTGCCTGGATGTCGGGGGCGTTTGTCGGCGGGCGGTTGATGTTGAAAACGGGCCCGCGCCTGACCGCGTTTTTCGGCATGATGTTTATATTGGCGGGATGTCTGGCTTTGGGCAACATTGATATTCACACCCCGGGTTGGATCTTGCCGGTTGTCATGTTGGCAAACGGATTCGGCTTCGGCTTTGTGATGACCGTTTGCACGGTGATTGTCCAATCCTCTGTAAAATGGAACCTGCGGGCAACGGCCACCGCCTCCAACACTTTTTTGCGCTCCCTTGGACAAACAGTGGGGGTCACGGTGTTTGGAGCGCTGTTTAACCTGTCATTGCAAAATCAAAAAATGCAGATCCCGGCTTCAGAAATCAACCGCCTGCTGGATGCACACCGTTTGTCCGCGGTCCCGGAAGGGCTTTTGTCGGGGTTGCGCGAAACCTTGGCACTGGGCATGCACCATATTTTTTTAATTTTAATTGGAATTGCGGTGATCAATCTGGGATTGACGCTTGCTTTGCCGGCCGGAAAGCCGGATGTTCAAGCAAGGACGGTGAGCGATCAGGCATAGGAGGAGGCGACGGCCTCCTTCTTCTGTTAATCAGGAATAAAATTTTTAAAAAAAGGTGTTGACTTGTGTTGGGGAAGATGATAATATCATATTTGTCGCCGCGAGAGAGCG
>NZ_JACETT010000052.1:0-41856 GCF_013912365.1 Thermoactinomyces intermedius | reverse complement strand
TTATTAAATTTTTTATATTAAAAAAGCCGTTTTTTTTCATCTGCGACATTGCAGACCAAAAAAAACGGCAATTTTTGTGAACCGGCCTTTCCCTGCGTGATTCAAGCTGTCCAATGAATCATTCTTTTCTCTAAATTTCCTGTAAAAAGCTCCAGCACGATGCCATCCGGATCTTTAAACTGAACGGACCATCCTCCTCCCCGGTAAACCGGTTCCCTCACCATCTCCACCCGATGCTCTTTTAACAGGGAAACTGCTCGAAAAAAATCCGGTTCCCGGATGGAAAAAGCCACATGGTCCATTCCCGGGCCGGCTGCGATGGAACCATCATCCGGCCTTTCCAATAAGCATATCCAGGCATTCCCCCATTCCAGATAAACGTCCTTCCGGCCTTTGTGCACCAGTTTCATTCCCAAAAGACCGCAATAAAACCGAAGACTTTGCTCCAAGTCCCTCACTCTCAGGGTGAGGTGATTGAAACCGCTGACGTTCATCCGCCCTTCTCCTCCGTTTCCGTCACACCGTCACATGCAGTGTGTATGTCTGGCTTCCGACCAGGCGGCGGTAGGAATCCACCATTTGATAGGGGATTTCAATGGAGTAGGACTGTTTGAACAGGTTGGGGGAAAGACGCAACCGGTCTTTTCCTTCCCAGATCCACTCATACCGCTTCCCCTGATAGAAGATCCCGTCTTTATACAACGGGAAGGTATTTTCCCCGGGTTCATTGAGGCAAACAAAAAGCGACAACTGATCACAAAATTGCAGCAACCGGAAGTTGCGCGCGATATTTTCTTCTTCGGTTTCCGTGAAATATTCCCGCAACTGATTTTGTCTGGCCAATTCCTGTTCCCGGAACCTGCGGCAGGCGGGATCGGTCTCATTGGTAAAAAAAGAAGCGTAATGCTTGCTGCATAAAAAACCGGCATAATGATCATTGGCAACCACTTTGGAAATCCCCCGGGTATAGGCTTCCAATTTGGGCAATAACGGATATTCGTAAAAGCTGACCGGATGATTGGTTTTTTCATCCCAAAGCACGGATCGGTCCAGCTCTTCCCACCCGATATCATGGTGGGAAATGGCAAACAGCGTTTTGGCGAGGGGCTGAATCGGCTCATCGATGTGCGCCGCCATTTCCCCTGCGATCAACGCATGGTCATGTTGTTTAATCAGAATGAAATACTTCCCCCGTTTTCTGACGATCATTCGAAGCCTCTCCTTTTCAAGCCCTTTACACCGCTTTATAAAGCGTCATTCATAAACAAAGCCGCATCGGGTTCCTGTTCATCTTTCTTTTGATCTTTTTTTCCTTTTTGCTCCGATTTGCACGCTTCTTCCATCAACTTTACAAGGGCTTCGTTGAAACTCAGGTTCCTTTTTCGGCAATAATGCTCAAACGACCTTTCCAACTCCCTCGGCAAAATCACCACCCGTTCCGACTTTGCCGTTTGAACCTGATCCACATTTTGCTGTACAAACCGTTGAAAAACATCCATCATAGCTTCCCCCTTTCTTGTAAAAAGAAAAGCCAAACTTCCAAAACAAGAAATTTGGCTTCCGGGTCTCACTCCATCTGCTCCAGATCCAACGGGTTTCCCCACTCGTTTTCATAAATCAGTTTGGACAAATCCAAGCGGTTTTTCCAGCCTTTCTCTTCCAGCATGGGCCTGGGCCGGAATTCAACCGGATACCCGATGCAAAGATAGGCAACCAACCGGACGCCTTCCGGCAGCTTCAAAAGTTTCTCCGTTTTCTCTTGATCCAAAATGCTGACCCAGCCGATTCCGATGCCCTCGGCACGGGCTGCCAGCCACATGTTTTGGATGGCCAGACACGTGCTGAACAAATCGGTCTCCGGCATGGGCCCGCGCCCCAACACAAAAGGGGCATCGCGATTCCGGTCACAGGTGACTGCCACATTCACCGGCGCTTCCATGATCCCTTCCAACTTTAAATCCCGGTACAACTTTTTCCGCTGGGCTTCCGGGATTTTCTCCAATTGTTCACGGTTGGTCTTGATAAATTGATCCTTAATGGACCGGCGCAATGCATAAGAGTTTACAAAAATAAAATTCCACGGTTGCATAAACCCGACTGAAGGCGCAAAATGAGCCGCCTCTAAAATTCTCTTCAACGCATCCTTGGGAACCGGCTTACCTGAAAAATGACGGATGTCCCGACGGGCGCGGATCACCCGGTAAATCACTTCCTGTTCCTCTTTGGAAAAAGTATCGTGCAAACGAATGCCTCCCTCATTTTCACCCGGTGACAAGAATGCCTTGCCGGACATTCGCTTTCGGTGGCCGGAACTTTGTTCGGCCCTCACTTCTATTATATTCCTTTTTTAAGATGGTTTTCTACAGAAGATCTGATGTTTCACGGCGATCCACCCTGACTTTGGCCTGCCGGGTTTGGAAATCCCAACGGGGATAGTAAGCGTTTTTCACCAGCAGATTGGGCCCGGCACAACGTGCTTCTTTGCAAAAACAATGAACTTCTTTGGCAACCGGACTGTTGAGCCAACGGTCAAACACATCGCTGAGCCGGTCCCGATGAATGTTTCCGAGCGGAGGAACATCCCCGAAGTCGGTCACAATCACATCCCCGGTGAAAACATTCACATTCAACCGGTTGCGTCCGTCCGGATCCTGGCGGACGGTCACGTTGTCCTCCTGATGCAGACGCCTCCACAATTCGCGGTCTTCTTCCCGGTCACTGCACGGATAAAAAGGAAGGGTTCCAAACAAAATCCATACGTCTGGATGCCGGTGGTCCAACAGTTTCCACACGGTTTCCCGATATTCATCCAGGCTCAAAAGCTCCATGTTTTTGGCAAAGTCACTGGGGTACAAAGGATGGACTTCATGCCGTTTGCATCCCATTTCTGCAACGGTTTGGTGCATTTTTTCAATATATTTGGCCGTAAACGGGCTCAAGAGGGATTCCGCCGAAACAAAAACCCCCCGTTTTGAAAGCTCACGGGCATTATCGATCATCTGTTCATACAACCGGTCCGCCACTTTCGGGTTGATTTCCTTTCCGAAGTTTTTAAAGGCCATCCGGTAAAAATCTTTTTCATCCCGGTAATTATATGAAATATGCAGGACATCCAAATCGTCAATCCAATCCAGATACCGGTTCAGCGGCAACGTAAGATTGGAATTCAATTGCGTGTAGATCCCGCGCTCCTTGCAATATTTCAACAAGGGTTGGATGGTGTTTTGGACGACTTTGGGATTTAAAACCGGCTCTCCGCCGGTGATGCTGACCGTTTGTAAGGTATCGATCTCCTCCAAAGCCGCAATCAATTGTTCGACCGGAATCGGAATGCCTTCCCTTTCCACCAGTTCCTCCCCGACCGCACAATGTTCACAGCGAAGATTACACAACTGTGTCACTGTGAATTCCACGCTTGTCAATTCGTACCTGCCTTTTTCAACTCTTGTATACCAAGGGTCCCAAGGATCCCAATCAGGTGTCAGTTCTTTTTTTTCATTTGTCATACTTATCATGGCCATTGCTCCTTTTAACCAGCCTGCAATACATGAAACACTGTGTATGAATATAACGCAACGATCTTTCGGGCGCAATGCCCGCTTATTTTTACAAAAAGCTTCCGTATGTAACAAACCGGTCGATCTGTTTCTTTAATTTAACCCCATTATTACATGTACTTTACATTTACCCGAAATCAAAGACAAACCATTCCCGGGGCCGCTATAATAAAATCAACAAAGAGGTCACGGAGGGAAAACACCAATGAATCACGCATCGGTTGGATTATTTAACGCAGTGTTGATGAGTGTTCCGGTTTGGACGATGATTTACTTCGGCATCCGCTTGCTGGCCGGCTGAACCTGATCATACACAGAAACCAATTCACTGGAGAATTCACGGGAGGTATGCCAGATGAAACCAATGGCAGGATTATTTAACGCGGTGTTATTAAGCATTCCATGTTGGGGACTGATCGGTTATGGAATTAGTTTGTTGGTATAATCAGTGGATCTTATAAACGCCTTCATCCGGGAAAACAAGGATGAAGGCGTTTTTTATTTACTCCGTTTTTCCTCTCCTTTATAATAACTCTTTAGATAGAAGCAGAGAAGAGGTGAAGCCGCGATGAGCATCGGACCAGCCTGGCTGCAGTGGATCTATTTGTTCTTTTGGATTGGTTTTCTCGTTTTTCTCGCCATTGGCGGTTATTTTATGTTTCGCAAGTTTTTAAAAGCCCTTCCCAAAGAAGATGGAAAATCGGTTCTTGATTGGCAGGAATATTACATAAAAGAAACCCTTCATTTGTGGAATCAGGAGCAAAAAGAACTTTTAAACGAACTTGTCCAGCCGGTCCCCCAATTGTTCCGGGATGTGGCCAAACAAAAGATTGCGGCAAAAATCGGGGAATTGGCTTTGAAAGACCAAGCCGAGTCATTACATGAGGAATATATTATCCGCGGTTATATTCTGGCCACCCCGAAACGGGACCACAAGTGGCTCATCAAAAAACTGAAAGAAAAACAGATTGATCTTTCCAAATACCAACATCTTTTGGAATGACACGGAAAAAACTTGCCACTTCCCGCTCAACGTGGTAAACTTAGGTACATAATGAGTTAAAAAGCTGGTATCGTAAGTCAAGTTTCATCTTGTGGCCTCTTGTTTCGAAACAATAGGTTTTCAAGTGCTTGAGTTTGGCCGCTTTTTAATGGAAAGAAGGAGGCCCTGAGATGAAGGGAACAGTGAAATGGTTTAACGCCGAAAAAGGTTATGGATTCATTGAACGCGAAGACGGCGGAGATGTATTTGTTCATTATTCGGCCATTCAATCTGAAGGATTCAAAACACTTGAAGAAGGCGAACCTGTTGAATTCGACATTGTGGAAGGAGACCGCGGTCCCCAATCTGCCAATGTCGTACGTTTGAACTCCGTACGCTGATTCAACACAGACAACAAAGCACTTTCCAATGGAAAGTGCTTTTTTCATCTTTTTTCAAATCATCCGCAGCAGTGCTTGCCGTCCGGTCATCCCCGGCTTGATTCCTTTCTCCTCCGCCGTATGCGTGACCGATTCCAGCGGTGCATCCAACAACTGCTCCAAGGTTCGGACCCCCAGCGCCCGCGCCGCAATGATATTCCGCTCCGAAAGCCGTTCATTTAACAACGCGACATCCAAAGCACCACACATAATATATCCTTTATCGGTCGTAATCACCAACAAGGTTGTTTTCGGCAATTTGACTTCGATTCCCAAAACTTGCTTTCCTTCAATATCCAAAGGTTTCAATTGGATCATCCGATTCCCTCCTCATGCGAACCGTTTTTATACAATGTATGTGCCACAAACGGTGCATGTGAGGAAATCTTCCGGATCAATGATAACGGGTGACCGGGGAAACCGAACGCAAACGGGGCAATTTCCCGTCCTGAACCATTTTCAGCTTCAACATTTCGACCAGATAAACTCCCAGCATTTGCGTGATTTCATCATCATCCATCTGCTCAATGAGCTGCATCATATGTTCACGGGACTGCTCCTCCAGGATGCTGAGTACAATGGCCACGGCATCTTCTTCATCATCATTTAATTGATCGCGATACAAATCGTAAACTTCATCCACAAAACTCATGCAACAACCTCCAAATCCTTATTGAATTCATGGGACTTACGTTCGTTCTCAGTTGCCGGCTTTGAAAAACCTGCGTTCTTTGCATCGTTCGACGGCCACCGGTTTCTTAAGCTGATAAGCCAGCAAATCCCGCAAAAACTCAGGAAGAAAGTACTTGATTAACCTCGCGTTTTTTAAAGACAGATAACCGGCCCCGAATATAAACATATCAATCATGCCCACCAAATAGGTTTCCTCTTCTTTCCATTCCCCTTTTTCCCCAAACCGGATGGATGTAATCTTTTGATACGGCTTGCGCTTCGGGTCAAACCGCACCTCGATTCCCGATACACTCAGGGTCCCCAAAATTTCTCCGCGAAAGCCGAAACCGCGGATCGGTTTTTGTTGAAACTCTGAAAGCAGAGACTCTTCCAGCGCATTTTTCAAATCCCTTCCGCTGATTTCAACCAACACCGGATTAATCGGATGCGGACACGTCTGGTGAATCATTTCCAAGGTAACTGTTCCTTTGGGCAAATCACACAATAATTGACCGCTGTTGACCAAGGCCACATCCGCCCCGACCCAATCCCGGATACTGTCCGCCAACAAATTGGCAAAAGGCGACTCCGCATTCCAGTCGACGGTGAGCGGTTCCTCCAAACGGGCAACGGGTTGGGCCAAGTTTTGCTCGGCCCGCTCTTTGTAGCGGCGAATCAACAAATTGATGCTTTCATCAGGCACCTGCCCTGCCAGATCATGGCAGCATGCGGTTACATCCTGAACCGACCGGGTGGTTTCATCAAAGAAAACCGTCACTTGGCCGACCGCCTGCCCGAATTTACCCGCTGCAGCCAAATATGTATTTCGCACTTTCTCGGCTTTTTCCAGCAAGTGATGGGTATGTGCGCCAATGATGATGTCGATTCCGTCAATTTGTTCGGCCAGCTTCCGGTCGTTTCCCAAACCCAAATGGGAAAGCAATACAATGATGTCCGCCTGGTTGCGCAATGATTCAACCATTTGCCCAAGGATGGCCAAAGGATTTTTCACCTGCCAGCCCATCATTTCATACACCCGGGGATAAGGGATCGTCGCCGCCAGAAAACACACACGGATGCCGCCGGCATCTTTCCATTCGTAAGGAACAATCCAATCCGGCCGTTCCACCCCGTTTACATCAAAAACATTGGTGGACACCACCGAAAAAGGCGCATCATCATACAACATCCCCAATTGTTCTTTGGAAAAGGTCAACAGTTCATTGTTGCCAAAAGTAACCATATCGTAACCGGTTCTCTCCAGCAAAGCGCGGTTGACCCTGCCGTCGGTCCCTTCGGTTTCCAACCGGAACCGGTCCATATGGTCCCCGATATCCAAAAGAAAATGCGGTTCTCCTTTTTCTTCGAATTGCTTCTGCAACAAATCCACTTGCGTGTAAATCTTCCCGGCCTGATCCAAATGACTGTGCAAGTCGTTGGTATGCAATAGATGAATTCGTTTCAATCGGCTCAAGAAAATCCCCTCACCCCTGTTTTTGGCTGCGACATTCTCACAACTCTTCGAAAAAAGTCAGCTGTCTCGGAGCCAGTCCGCTAAAGGTAAGATTCAGTTTGCCAATCATCTGCTTGGCATTTCCGGCTGCGTCCCCTTGTGAGTTGTTGTTGAAAAGCACGGTCACCTGACCTGTCCGGTGCTTTAACTGCTCGATGATATGTTTCCATTCATCCAATTCTTCGTCCGAATAGCGGTACGCATACCGCACATCCCGCCAGTTGGGTTGCCCGGTGTTGTTCCATCCTTCCAAATTCCTTCCGTGCATGCGGATGAGGGCATGCTGCGGATGGGTGACTTCGACAACCGGAGGAACCGATCCTTCCCCCGCCTGGGGTTCATCGCAAATGGTATGGATCAGTTTTTCCTCCCGCAAAAAACGAAGGGTGGAAGATTTAAACCGGGGTAAAAACCAGCTTTGATGCCGGAACTCAATCGCCACCGGATAATCACGAAATGCTTCGCGAACCCGCCGGATATATTTCACATGCTTTTTGGTGCAGTCAAACCACGGTGGAAACTGAAACAGCAACATCGACAATTTTCCATGTTTGATCAACGGTTCCACCGAATCTTTCATTTCCTCCACCAGCTCCATCCACGTCCGGACCGGAGCACGCTCCAGGCGGCCATGTCCGGTCAGCTCCCGGTAAGCCTTCACCACAAACCGGAAAGAAACCGGTGTTTCCTGTGCCCAACGCTCCATCCTGTCCGGCGGGGCAATGGCATGGAATGTACTGTCCAATTCAACCACCGGAAAATGACCGGCATAAATGGCCAGTTTCTCATGGGACCGGGTTCCGGGCGGATAGATGTCATGGTCGCCCCACCCGCATAAACCCACCTGAACCGGGTTTATGATTTCGCTCATCTTTCCTCCGCCTTTCCCCAATTCAACAAAAGACTAAATATCTTTTATTTTACCATTTGTATAAAGCAAAAAAAATGAAAGGCATCCGGAACCCCCCTCTCCGCCGGCAACCAAAAACTGGGAAAGGGGCGCAAGCGGCTTCCCGCTTTGAAATCCGGCATAGACTTTCTATTTATAGAAATATAAAATAATGGCAGACTCCTTTAAATGCAAATTCCGATGAGGGGGCCGGATTCATGCCGTCCTATTATACCATTCATCAGCATGTCGTAGAGCAAATCAAAGAGTATTGCTATAAAAAATACCCTGACGAAGGGTATGGTTTTTTAGCGGGACATCTCACCACCATCACGCATTTTTTTCCCGTTCCCAGCCAAAACCGCACACCTTGTTCATTGGAACCGGAACCCAGCGCCTATTTTGACATCATTAAACAAATCCGTTCCAATCAATTGGAGTGGCTGGGCGTCATGCGTTCACACCCGCTGACTCAAGCCTACCCCTCAAACCGGGATCTGTCTGCATGGAGTTTTGCAAACAAAAGCTTGTGGATCATGTCCTTAAAGGATAAAGAAATGCAATTTTGCGCTTACTATATACATGATCGCAAAGCCATTCCGCTCATGTTTAAGATCATCGAATGAATGTAGAACAGGAGTTTACACCATGAATGAACAGATTTCAGCATTGCACACCGACAAATACCAACTGACAATGATGTATGCCCACTTTAAAAATGGAACCCACCACCATCAGCGGGCATTTGATTTATATTTTCGCAAACTTCCTTTCGGCAACGGATATACGGTTTTCGCCGGGCTCGAAAGAGCCGTTCACTATTTGATGAATCTGCGTTTTACGGAAGAGGACATTGAATATATCAAATCCTTTGACGAACCATTTGACCCGGCGTTTTTCGATTACCTGAGAAACTTTCGTTTCACCGGAAATATTTATGCCCTCCCGGAAGGAACCCTTACGTTCCCGGGAGTTCCCATGCTGCGTGCCGAAGGCTCCATCATTGAATTGCAATTAATCGAAACCGCGCTTCTCAATTTTATCGGCTTCCAAAGCCTGGTCGCAACCAAAGCGGCAAGAATCCGGCATGTGGCACCCGATGAACAGCTCATGGAATTCGGGACCCGGCGTGCACAGGAAAAAGACGCTTCCATCTGGGGCGCCC
The DNA here is from genome assembly GCF_013912365.1 of Thermoactinomyces intermedius. Taxonomy (NCBI): domain Bacteria; kingdom Bacillati; phylum Bacillota; class Bacilli; order Caryophanales; family Thermoactinomycetaceae; genus Thermoactinomyces; species Thermoactinomyces intermedius. Next base: position 32,638 of record NZ_JACETT010000052.1, on the reverse strand, counting down.
GCGCCGCTTATCTGGCCGGTTTTGATGCAACCTCGAACACATTGGCCGGGAAAAAATTCGGCATCCCCACCAGCGGAACCCACGCCCATGCATGGATTCAGGATTTCCCGAGCGAATTGGAAGCGTTTCGCGCTTATGCCAAAGCATTTCCCGACCATTGTGTACTTTTGGTGGACACTTACAACACCTTGCGAAGCGGCCTTCCGCATGCCATCCAAGTGGGAAAAGAACTCAAAAAACAAGGAAAAACCCTGAAGGGAATCCGGATCGACAGCGGGGATCTCGCTTATTTGTCCAAGCAAGCCCGCCGGATGCTGGATGAAGCCGGACTGACGGATACAAAAATCGTCGCCTCGAGCGACCTGGATGAATTCACGATTTTAAACCTGAAATCGCAAGGAGCTAAAGTGGATTCATGGGGAATCGGCACCAAACTGATCACGGCTTATGACACCCCCGCCTTGGGAGCCGTGTATAAAATGGTTTCCCGCTATGAAAACGGGGTGTGGGAACCCACGATCAAAATTTCTTCCAATCCGGCCAAAGTGACGACACCGGGCCGCAAAAACGTATACCGGATTCTCGACCGGAAAAACAAAGCACACGGTGACTTGCTCACACTCACCGATGAACGAATCGATGAAAACAAACCGCTCACGCTGTTCCATCCGGTTCACACGTTCCGTCGCAAAAAAATGAAGCGTTTTAAGGCGGTTCCGTTATTAAAACCAATTTTTCAAAACGGAAAACTGGTTTATGATCTCCCTTCACTCAGCGAGATCCGCGCTTATCACCGGGAACAGCTTTCCCAGTTTTGGGAAGAATATTTACGGATCTTAAACCCTGAAGAATATCATGTGAACTTGTCGACCAAACTTTGGAAAACGAAAGAAGAAATGATCCAAAAAGTGTATCAAACGATCAAAACCGAGGAAAACGGCCACACTGAATCATCCGATGATTCCACCCCGTGAAAAAAAATCAGACAAAAAGGACCTGCTTTGGAGCAGGTCCTTCTTTTTTGGGATCAAGTCGTAAATTGTTCTGCTTCGGTCGACTCTTTCAAAGCGGTGGTCGATGAAGTTCCACCCGAAATGACCATGGATACTTCGTCAAAGTAACCGGTGCCCACTTCACGCTGGTGCTTGACGGCCGTATAGCCTTTTTCCTGACTTGCAAACTCCGCCTGTTGCAATTCCGAGTAAGCGGCCATTCCTCTTTCACTGTAGCCTTTGGCCAGTTCAAACATTCCGTGGTTGAGTGAATGGAAGCCGGCCAGGGTGACGAATTGGAATTTATAGCCCATCTTCCCGAGCTCTTCCTGGAAGGTGGAAATCGTTTTTTCATCCAATTTTTTCTTCCAGTTGAAAGACGGTGAGCAGTTGTAAGCCAGCCATTTGCCGGGATATTTTTCATGGATGGCTTCTGCAAACCGGCGCGCTTCCTCCAGGTTGGGCTCAGACGTTTCACACCAGATCAGGTCGGCATACGGAGCATAAGCCAATCCTCTTGCAATCGCGGTGTCCAGACCGTTTTTCAGGTAATAAAACCCTTCCGGAGACCGCTCACCGGTGATGAACGGATGATCATAGGGATCGATGTCGCTGGTGATCAATTTGGCGGCATTGGCGTCGGTCCGGGCAATCAAGATGGTGGGAACCCCCATAACGTCCGCTGCCAAGCGGGCTGCAATCAGGTTGCGAATCGCTTGTTGTGTCGGAATCAACACTTTTCCGCCCAAATGCCCGCATTTTTTCTCGGAGGCCAGCTGGTCTTCAAAGTGCACCCCGGCGGCTCCGGCTTCAATCATCGCCTTCATCAACTCGAAGACATTCAACGGCCCTCCGAACCCGGCCTCGGCATCCGCCACAATCGGGGCAAACCATTCTCTTTCCCTTTTTCCTTCCGAATGCTCAATTTGATCAGCTCTTTGCAAAGCCTGATTAATGCGTTTGACCACATGCGGAACACTGTTGGCCGGATACAAGCTTTGGTCCGGATACATTTGTCCGGCCAGGTTGGCATCGGCGGCAACCTGCCAACCGCTCAAATAAATGGCTTTCAAGCCGGCTTTCACTTGTTGGACCGCTTGGTTTCCCGTCAAGGCACCCAGTGCGCGCACAAAGGATTCTTCTTCCATTAATTTCCACAAACGCTCAGCCCCTCTGCGGGCCAAAGTATATTCGATTTTCACCGATCCCCGCAATTTCAGCACTTGTTCAGGCGTATACGGACGTTTGATTCCCTTCCAGCGCGGATTTTCTTCCCAATCTCTTTTTAATTCCAACGCTTCTTGTTGTTGAGTCATTACGCTCATCCTTTCTTCTTGATGAAATCAATCCAGATAGCGGGAGGCATTCAGGGTCAAAAATTCACTGAATTCATCCTCGAACACCAATTCTGAAAATATTTCTTTTGCCTGGCTCAACACGCTGTCATCCTGCGCATTCTTGCGCAATTTGTTGAATTCCTGATCAATCCACTGGCGGACCAATTCCGCATTGATTTTCCGGCCGTCGGACAAAATTCCTTTTTCATGCCGGATCCAATGCCAAACCTGCGCCCTGGAGATTTCCGCCGTGGCGGCATCCTCCATCAAATGGTCAATCGCAGCGGCTCCGGATCCTTTGAGCCATGCCTCCAGATACTGCATGGCCACCCGGATGTTTTTCCGAAGTCCATATTCCGTGATCATGCCTTCCGGCACGGCCAACAGATCTTTCGCCTCGATCTTGACATCTTCTCTCTTCTTGTGAATTTGGTTTGGGGTAGTCATATATTGATCAAAAACTTCCCTTGCCACCGGAACCAAACCGGGGTGAGCCACCCAGGTCCCGTCATGGCCGTCTTTGGCTTCTCTCTCTTTATCCAAACGCACTTTTTTCATGGCTTCCGCATTGGCTCTTTCATCATGTTTGATCGGAATCTGTGCGGCCATTCCTCCGATGCAGGGGGCATTCCGGCGGTGGCAGGTTTGAATGGCCAGCAAGGTGTATGCCCGCATAAAGGGCACGGTCATGGTCACCCGTTCCCGGTCCGGCAGAATCACATTTTCATGGTTTCTCAAACGTTTCAGATAGCTGAAGATGTAATCCCAACGGCCGCAGTTTAGTCCCGCCGAATGCTCACGCAATTCATAGAGAATTTCGTCCATTTCAAATGCGGCCATGATGGTTTCAATCAATACCGTGGCTTTGATCGTTCCCTTCGGGAGGGAAAGCTCATGCTCGGCAAACAAAAAGACATCATTCCACAACCGCGCTTCCAAGTGACTCTCCAGTTTGGGAAGATAAAAATAAGGACCGGACCCTTTTTCGATCAATTTTTTGGCATTGTGGAAAAAGTAGAGGCCGAAATCGACCAATCCTCCCGGAACCGGATTTCCATCCACCAAAATCCGCGTCTCATCCAGATGCCATCCGCGCGGCCGTACGATCAACACAGCCGGGTTCTCTTTCAGCCGGTATTCTTTTCCGTCCGGATTGCGATATTCAATGGTCCCGTTCACCGCATCCCGCAAATGGATTTGACCGCCAATGGTGTTTTTCCAGGTCGGGGAATTGGCATCTTCAAAATCGGCCATAAAAACGTTGGCTCCGGAATTCAGCGCATTAATTACCAATTTCCGGTCCCCGGCCGGCCCGGTGATCTCCACCCGCCGGTCCTTCAAATCCTCCGGCAACGGGGCAATCTTCCAATCCCCTTCCCGAATGTGTTTGGTCTCCGGCAAGAAATCCGGCAATTCCCCCTGATCCAACCGTTTCTGCCTTTCCTTCCTGTTCAATAACAGTTTGTCTCGCATCGGGGTGAAAGCACGTGCCAACTTGGCAATAAATTGCAACGCATCGTCGGACAAGATTTCCCGATATAAGGGCGGCACCTCTTTAGAAACCCTGATTCCCTCTGACACCAGCTCAGTCATTCCATGATTCCTCCCCATTTTTGGCCACCTGTTATTATATAACAGTTCCTGATTTCAACATTTATATTAGCACAGTTTCTGTTATATAACAACAGAAAAATTCATTTTTTTCGAATTTACATTTCAAAAAATAAAAAAGCCGCTCCTCGGAGCGGTCCACCGGCTTAAATATCGATATCCAATTCGGTACATTCCTCATCGAGAGTCAACTCGAATTCTTTGATTCCCGCCTCGAATTCCGGGTCGGGTAATTCAATCTTGATTTCTGTCGGATCCCATTCTTTTCCCATTCCTTTTCCCCCTTTTTTTTGGATGAATGGCGAATCAGAAATGGAAATAACCCAACGGATCGATGGCAAATGATTGGTGATTATTAATATATTTTATACAATATTTAAATTATTCCTTTTACAATATGAAAAAAGATAGCGGTTCTTTCATCTTTTTCAAATCAGCCCATCATAAGATGGACTGATTTGAATCTCACCCTTCCGCCCTTTTTTGGCGCCGCCGGAGCAGAAAGAACCGGTACAGATGGCTCAACACCACCTTCGCGACGGCATAAACCGGAACCGCCAACAACAGCCCCAAAAAACCGACCAAGCTTCCGGCAACCAAGAGCAAAACGATAATGGTCAACGGATGAATGTTCAAGCTTTTTCCCATCACCAGCGGAGAAACCAGATTCCCTTCAATCTGTTGAGCAACGATGGCGACCACCAGCACTTTGACCACCATGCCCGGAGAATCGATCAATGCAACAATCACGGCGGGGATGGTTCCGAGAAACGGACCGAGAAACGGAATGACGTTGGTAAACATGGTGATGATGGCCAAAATCAATGAATACTCCAAGCCGATGATCAAATATCCGATGTAAACCAAAACCCCGACACAAACACTCACCAATATTTGTCCCTTGATGTATGAGCTGAGCGCAAAATCCATATCCGACAAAATCCGCAATCCCTGATCCCGTTCTTTTTCAGGGAGCCATTGCAAAATAAAATGGGGAAAGCGATCCCCTTCTTTTAACATGAAATAAAGAATGAAGGGAACCGTGATAAAAACCATCACGATATTGGCGAGCACCTGGAAAAAGTTGGCGACATTGGCGCCGATTGCTTTATAACTGGAATTCAAATAGTTGGTTACATAAGTCATGATTTTCTTCCAATCCAGGTTGTCACTCACCCACGGATGATGGCTCCACCGGATTAACTCTTCTTTGGCCGCATCCGTGATCGCCGGCAAATTTTGGATTAAATGGGTCAACTGGTCCTGAAGAACCGGTACCACCAACGAGCCGAGCAAAAACAACAAGCCAAAAATGGCAAGGTAAATCAACAAAATGGAGATGGTACGGGGAATCTTTCTCTTCTCAAGCCAGCGGACCAACGGCCGGAACAAATAAAACAAAATCCCCGACAGCAAAAAGGGAAAAAACAAGGTTTGCACCAGCACCACCAAAGGCTGAAAAATAAAGTTCACTTGATTCGCCAGCAAAATAATCAATAATATAATAATGATCCCATATCCGATCCGAAATGCCTTTGTATCCGGCATAAGCTTTCAACTCTCCCATCTGTCCCGTTTTTTCAATTGTCCAAAGGTGGCATTAATCATCCCGCCTAATATCAATATCATCGCAGACAAATATATCCATCCCACCAATACAATAATAGCACCCAGATTTCCGTAAATATGTGAATAATTGTTGATTGAAGCATAATAAGAAAAAGCCAGCGAACTGAGTTGCCAGCCGATCGTCGAAAAAACGGCCCCGGGCAAAGCTTCCATCGTGCCGATTTTCCGGTTGGGGGCAAATTTGTACACAAAGAAAAACACCAGAAACAGAACACAACTGCTTAAAATCCACCGCAGCCAAATCCATACTTCATAAAAAAAGTCACTCAACCCGAGTAAACCGAACACAAACTCTCCGATGATCTTTCCAAACACCGGCAAAATCAAAGAAACCGTGATGGCGATCAAAAGCCCCATCATTAAAACAATTCCCAAAAGCCACTGGATGAAAAACGGCCGGGTTTGTTTGACCTGATAAGCATTATTCAAGATGCGGATAACCGACTGAAAAGCGATGGAAGCCAAATATAACGTGACGATCAGACTGACCGAAAAAATTCCTCCCCGCTGTTGATCCAATATGATCCGCAAATTGTTCTCCACAAGCACATACGTATCTTCCGGCGCAAAAGGCCGTATCAAACGCAGAATGTTATCGCTGGAAACGGGAAGGTATGCCAGCACGGTTACCGTAAACAATAAAAACGGAAACAAAGACATCAAGAAGTAATATGCCAACTGGGCGGCAAGATCATAAAGCCTTTCTTTTAAGATCCGTTGTTTCAATTCCCTGATGAATTCCCAAAACACCATGTTAACCTCCAAAGCTGAACCATTTTATTTCAACTGCAACGGTTGGATCACCGGAATCCTTTTTTTAATTTTTTTTTCGTCTTTTCTGCTTTTTTAAACCTCCTTCTTTTTCTTCTTACTTTTATTTCCTTGTCCCGTCTGCTTTAGTAGTGACAAATTTAAAAATCCCGCAAAAAACTTCCTTTTATATTTAAGAAGTTTAAAAAACACTCATTCCCATTTTTTTTAAAAAGGTGTAATATAATAATAATTAACGGATTGTGAGGTGATCGGTTTGAAACAATTGGCCCTTCACGAAATCGGTGAAGTGATTCGCAAGGTTCGAAAAGACCGCGGTTTGAGATTGGAAGACCTTGCCGATGAAAACATATCACCGGCGACGGTTTCCAACATCGAGCGTGGGGTCGCTCATGTGAGTCCTGAGAAAATTTCATATCTTCTGGAAAAATTGAATCTCCCCATGCGTAAATTACCAGAAATGCTCATGAAAGAGCAAGAAAAATTAAAAAAAGTTAAGTTCGAACTTCTCTCCATTGCCACATTGCGAAGAATCGGCCTGATCGATGAAGCATTAAAACGCCTGGATGCGCTTAATCTGGATGAAAACAACCCGTTCATCGCCCAGGCATACTATTACAAAGGCGAATGCTACATGAGCAAGCAAAAATGGAAACAGGCTGAGCGAACCTTGTATAATGCCCTTCGCATTTCACAGCAAAACCCTTATAAAGAAAGCAATATGGAGGCAGCCAGTTACCTTTTGCTCGGCTTGATCCGTTACAAACAAAACAATATCGAACAGGCCTTGGAAATGACAAACAACGGCATCGAAGCATTTAAAGACTCAGGAGATAATCAGCACATCAAATATTTATTATACCGCAACAAAGGGGTTTACCTCCAGCGCATGGGACGAATCACCGAAGGGATGCGCCTGGTTCAAGATATATGGGATATGATCCCCCAGATCAACGACATCAGCACCCTGCTCAGTTTCTATTGGTTGCGTGCCGAATTTTCCCGCTTGTCCGGCTTGTTGGATGAAGCCATCGATTATGCGACAGAAGGCATCGAGATTTCGAGAAACAACAAGCAGTATGACAGCATGTGTGATTTGTGGACGGTTCTCGGCAGTGTTTACACCGCGAAAAAAGAATGGGAAATGGCAGAAACTTCGTTCAAAATGGCTTTGAAACTGGAAGGAAAATTCCCGCCTGACCAGCGGCTGACCACGGTTTACACCCGCCTGGGCATCCTCTACATCAAACAAGGCCGCAACGACGAGGCCAGCCAGACGTTAAAAACGGCGATCAGGTTGGCTGAAAAGTTTAACGACGCTCCCCGCTTAAGCACCAGTCTCATTATTCTCGGTGATTTGTGCCTGATGTGCGACCAAAGGGATGAGGCAATTTTAACTTATAAGAAAGCGCTTGAAATATCTCAAAAACATAAGTATCAGGATAAAGAATTCAAAATTTGGTTTAGTTTGGCACGCTGTTATGACGGATATGATGAAAAGGAATTTCAGAATTGCATGCGAAATATGTATAATGTAAAAAAAGGTTTTAATAGATGGGAGGTAGAGGATTATGAAAATAACATCTAAATTTATTTTCTCCGGGGTTGTGGCTGCTGCTGTGGGATTGACCGGATTTGCCTGTCCCGCGGTTCATGCAGCTCAAAGTGAACCGGGCGGATTGATCGCTCCCTTTCAAAGCGAACCGGGTGGATTATCCATTGAAGCGGATCCCTCCCAAAGCGAACCGGGCGGATTGGCAACTCCTTTTCAAAGCGAGCCGGGCGGACTTTAAAATTGGAAGATTCATGCATTGGATCCTCTTCAGAGGATCTTTTTTTAATGCCGTTAAGTCTTTCGGTTTTCGATGAATGAGGAGATATGATATACTTTTGTTCATGTGATACGGTACACAAAAAAGTGTCCCCTTACCCTTCGACAAAGAAAGGATGTATCAAATGAAGGAAATGGATGCACATCAAATCATTGAGTTTATTCAAAAAAGCGAAAAAAAGACTCCCGTGAAAGTACACATTAAAGGGGATTTGGAACATATTGATTTTAAAGGTGCCAAAACTTTCATCCAAAACGGTGTGGGTGTTGTTTTCGGCGATTGGAAAGAACTGCAACCCATTCTTGAAGAAAACAAAGATAAAATTGAAGACTATGTCATCGAAAACGACCGCCGAAACTCGGCCATTCCTCTCTTGGATTTGAAAGACATTCCGGCACGGATTGAACCGGGCGCCATCATCCGCGAAAATGTGGAAATCGGGAAAAATGCAGTCATTATGATGGGGGCCATGATTAATATCGGAGCCGTCATTGGCGAAGGAACCATGATCGATATGAACGTGGTGGTCGGCGGCCGCGGAACCATCGGGAAAAACTGCCACATTGGCGCAGGTGCCGTGATTGCCGGCGTGATTGAACCTCCTTCTGCAAAACCGGTCGTAATTGAAGACGATGTCGTGATCGGTGCCAATGCCGTGATTCTGGAAGGGGTCCGGGTCGGAAAAGGAGCGGTTGTGGCCGCCGGTGCGGTCGTGACCAAAGACGTTCCCCCAAACAGCGTGGTGGCAGGAACCCCGGCACGCGTCATCAAATCCATTGACAGCCAAACCCGTTCCAAAACTGAAGTGATTCAGGCATTGCGCGAACTTTAAAACATCCCGGCCCCATTCAGGGGCTCATTTTATATTTGCAGGAGGAACAAGTATGTCAGACTGGCAACATCTGGATCAAACGTATCTTTTTCCAACCGTCCGGCGGCTGCCGGTCACCATTGCCGCGGCCGAAAACAATTGGTTGATCGACACGGAAGGAAAGCGCTATTTGGATCTGTTCACAGGCCTTGCCGTCAATATTTTGGGGCACTCCCATCCCCATTTGATGAAAGCGTTGGATGAACAGGGACACCGCTTTTTACACATCTCCAATCTTTTTCTCAATCCGCCGGCCATCCGCCTTGCTCAGCGGCTGGTCCAAAACACCGTCGGCACCGGCCGGGTTTATTTTGGCAATTCCGGAGCCGAAGCCACCGAAGCAGCCATCAAGCTGGTCCATAAATGGTCGGTGAAACATGCACCGGACAAAAAAGGGATCGTCGTGATGAAAAACAGTTTCCACGGCCGTACGTTGGGCGCTTTAAAATTAACCCGCCAACCCGGGGTGTATCAGGATTATCCGCTGATTGACTATCCGGTTTATGAAGTGGAAGCCAACCAACCGGAAGAATTGGTCCGGGTTTGTGAAGAAGCCAGGCCCGCCGCCATTCTGGTGGAACCGATTTTGGGATCCGGGGGCATCATCCCGCTGACGGAAGAATATCTGCAAACCATTCAACAGATCTGCCAATCCAAAGAAATGCTTTTCTTGGTTGACGAGATCCAAACCGGGCTCGGGCGCACGGGCACCCTTTTCGCCTATCAGGCTTATTCACTGAAACCGGATTTGATTTTGTTTGGAAAAGGGATCGGAGGCGGCTTGCCGCTGAGCGGAATCATCGCCGGCGAGAAACTGCAAAATGAATTCCGACCCGGGGATCACGGAACGACCTTTGCCCCTTCCCCGTTGAGCGCCGCCCTCGGAAATGCGGTGTTGGATGTCTTATTGGAACAAGGCATGTTGGAACAAGGAAAGAAAACAGCCGGTTTGCTGTGGTCCCGTTTACATGAACTCAAAGAAACCTTTCCAACCCTGATTAAAAACATCCGGGGACGCGGCATGATGATCGGAATCCGGACCAATCTTTCCCCGGAGGCGCTCCAATCTTTGCAAAAAAATCTGATGGAAGACGGAATTTTGGTCAATATCACCGCCGGGACCGTGATGCGGCTGCTTCCTCCCCTGACACTGACGGAAGAAGAAATTGACACCCTCATGAACGCGTTGAACAAACACCTGCAAGCAAGAAAGCAATGAGAGGAGGGTTCAGATTGGATGTCAAGCAAGCTTCGCCTTTTATCGAATTGCGGCATCAGTTGCATCAAATTCCGGAACCCGGCTTTCAGGAATTCAAAACCCAACAGCATCTGTTGAATTATCTGGAAACCTTGCCAGAACACCGGCGGATCATTCGCACTTGGAAAACGGGCATTTTGGTGAAAGTTCCCGGGAAAAACCCGAAAAAATGCATCGGTTACCGGACGGATATGGACGGGCTCCCGATGGAAGAACAAACTTCCTATCCCTTCGGCTCGCTTCACGAAGGTTATATGCACGCATGCGGGCACGACATGCACATGGCAATCGCTTTGGGCATTTTAACGCATTTTGTCCATCATGAGACGGATGATGACCTACTGTTCATTTTCCAGCCGGCGGAAGAAGGGCCCGGAGGCGCTTTGCCGATGTTAAAAAGCCCCGAATTTAATGAATGGAGACCGGATGTCATCTTTGCGCTTCATGTCGCTCCGGAATATCCGGTCGGAACCATTGCCTTGCGTCCGGGGTTGCTCTTTGCCAATACATCGGAACTTTTCATCGATCTTCACGGGACCGGCGGCCATGCAGCCCGTCCCCATCTGGCCAATGACATGGTCATCGCCTGTGCCCAACTGGTCCAACAACTTCAAACCATTGTTTCCCGCAATTTGGATCCTTTGGATGCCGCCATCATCACGATCGGAAAAATCGAAGCCGGAACGAAACAAAACATTATTGCGGACCATGCGCGTCTGGAAGGAACCATCCGCACCAAATCCATCGAGTCCATGAATTTGGTCAAAAGCCGGATCCGGGAATTGGTCCGGGGCATCGAAACCGGCTTTCAATGCCGGGCGGACATCGATTGGGGATGCAACTACTGCCAAGTCTACAATGATGAAAAATGGACAAAATCCTTCATGGAGTTTGTCGACAAACATACCCCTTACGAGCTCGTGCAATGCGATGAATCGATGGCCGGAGAAGATTTTGGCTACTTTTTAAATGAAATCCCCGGCTTTATGTTTTGGCTGGGGGTGGAGACCCCGTACGGATTGCACCATCCCCAAATGGAACCCCGGGATGAAGCGATTCCCGTCGCCGTTTCAGTCATGACCAAATACCTGGAACACCTGGGCAACCGCCCGCAAACATGATGACATCCTCTGATGAGGATGTTTTTTTTTAGCCCAAAATCGAAAAGAAAGGTTTACCTTTTGATCATCTCAGGGTACTATATAATAGAACAATGTTATGTTATGGAGGTTGCATCGTTGAATAAGCTGATTAAAATCCTGATTCATGCAAGCACTTGGTTTGCACCGGTTCTTCTCCCGCTGATTACTTGGTTAATCGTAAAGGACCGGGACGTCAAACGATTGTCTTTACAAGCTCTTGTCTTTCATGCCATTTTCTTGCCGTTGTTTTTCATCTCCAAAGTTCTTTCCTTTCTAATCATCGGAGTTCCTTTTGCCATTATTTTCGGCATCATGTTGATCTATTTCCCGGTCAAGGGAATTGCTTATGCCTGGTGGGAAAAACCATATGAATACCCTGTTGCCAAATGGTTTATCCATTAAAATAGCGAATTTTTTCCGGCCCGTCCGGTTTCTTGAAAGCACATCATGCCGGACGGTGGTGTGCTTTTTGGCATCAGGCTGCAAACGAACAAAGGCTGCCCGCTCATCTCCGTCCAGGCAGCCTCTTTTTATCGCTCCTCAATCATTAATCGATCGTTGCCGCGTTTGTGAAATAACGCCGGATCAGGGCGTTCCACCTAAACATCGCGATCTTTTCCGGTAATCAGAAACAATCAGCAGGAATGTGGTTGATTCCGACCGTGTGCTCCACTTTCATGACAAAAGCGATTCCTTTTCCGGGTTTGTCCAATTGGCCGCTTTTCATGATCGCATCCAGGACCCGTTCAGTTTTTTTGCGGTCAATCAGCGTCAGAATCACTTCTTTTTCCGGTTCGATGACAATATTGAACAACTTGGCTTTTTCGCGGATTCCAGTACCGCGTCCCTGCAGGATGGTGCCCCCTTCGGCGCCTGCCTTTTTGGAAGCTTCCACGACCTCTTGTGCAAACCCTTTGTTCACGATGGTCACAATCAAATCATATTCAATGTCCGGTTGAGTCATTGTTTTCGTCCTCCTTACGGGATCCGGGTTCAAACAAATGGGAAATCCCGGCGATTTTTTTCGTATCCATGACAAAACCGATCCCGTTTCCCGGCCGGTCGAGCCCCCCCGCTTCTTTCACCGCTTTCAAAATCGGTTGCAGCTTCTCTTCGGGAACCAAGGTCAAAATCACTTCTTTCTCCGGTTCAATGTGAATGCCCAGAAACGACACGCACTCACGGATTCCGCTGCCCCTGGCGAACATCACCGTTCCTCCTTCGGCCCCGGCTTGTTTGGAGGCTCTCACCACCCTTTTCGCCAGCCCTTTTTTCACCACCGTGACAATTAATTTGTGATCAGGTACTTTGCTCATTTTCTTTCTCCTTCCTTCTGTATAAAATCCCCAGAACCAATACAGAAAGGATCGGAGCCAGTGCCACCAGCGAAACCATGCCGAACCCTTCCATCAAAGGGTTCCGCCCCTCAATGACGGTGGCCACGCCAACAACCATGGACAAAATGAAAGTCACGGTCATGGGACCGGTGGCAACCCCTCCCGAATCAAACGCAATCGCTGTGAAACTGTCTTTTGAGAAGCGGGCCAACAAAAACACCAACAAGTATCCCGGAATAATAAAGTACCACAAAGGAATTCCAGCAAGGACCCGTAACATGGACAAAGCCACCGATACGGCAACCCCGATGGATACAGTATATAACATGACCTTTTCCGGAATGGATCCGGTCGACACTTTGTCCACCTGCTGGTTCAAAATTCTTACGGCCGGCTCTGCAAAAGTGGCGGCAAATCCGAGAAACAGCCCGATGGGAACAAGAATCCAGTTATACGAAAGATCCCCGAGAATCAAGCCCATCTGTTCACCGACGGGCATAAAGCCGATATGCACCCCTTGTAAAAAGAAGACCAATCCCAAGAAAGTAATGATAAATCCAACGGCAATATTCCCCACTTTGCGCCAAGGAAGTTTTAAATAAAAGAACTGAAAGAGCAAGAAGATCACAAACAAAGGAGACAATGCAAGGGCCACTTCAACCATGGCATCTGTCAGTCCGTGCAATGGATTGATCATGCATACACCACCCCTAACAACAATACGGAAAGCACCGGGCCGACCGAAGCCAATGCAACCAACCCGAAACCATCCGTGGAGGCACTTTTACCGCCCAGGACGGAAGCCACGCCCACACCCAATGCCATGATAAAGGGAACCGTCATCGGACCGGTGGTGACACCGCCGGAGTCCAGTGCGACCGGAACAAATTCGGTGGGAGCAAATAATGAAAGCACAAAAATAATGGCGTAACCTCCCATCAACAGATACAGAATCGGGATGTTGAAGATCATGCGAAGCATGGCAATTCCCACCGTCATACCCACACCCAATGCCACGGTGGAAATCAAAATGCCTTTGGGAATCGTTCCGCCGGTCACCATATCCACTTGAGAAGCAAGGACAATCACATCCGGCTCAGCCACCGTGGCGGCAAACCCCAAAACCACACTGATGAAAACTACCACACTCAGTTTCCCGGACTTTGACATGGAAGAGCCGATCATTTCACCGATGGGAAGCAACCCGATGTCCACCCCGACAAAAAACAAGAACAATCCCAATCCCACCATGACCACGCCGGTTAAAAACTGCAAAAACACTTCAACAGGCAAACCAATGACCGTGAATTGCAACAAAAAAATCACTGCCGTCATGGGAAGAATTGATAAAAGGACTTCTTTTCCGATCTGTTTGAGTTGATCCAATTCGGATTCCCCTCTCTGTTCATGTTTTGTTGTATGTTGCATTTGGCTTTTTCACAGCAGTCGATTTCGGCCCGGATCTTTTCATCCTTTGAAATTCCAAGGCATTTGAGGTCTTCAGAAAGGGTGGAGTGATATTGAAATACTTTTGGAGAGAAGGGCAAACCTCGTTCATAAGAGCCAAACGTTTTCCGCAAAGAATTCGTGCCGCTTTTCCCGCTCAGGATGATGCGGTAAGCATGTGTACCGGGTTTTTGGGTTTTGGGGGATAAAGAAACAGGTTTTAAATGCCTTGAGGCCGGGAATCTTTATAATGAAACATTGTTATGTTGTGGAGGTTTTGTTTTTGGATAAGAAAGGCATCAAAATTTTGGTTCATGCAAGCACTTGGTTTGCTCCCGTGCTTCTCCCGCTCATTGTCTATCTCATCTTTAAAGATCGGGATTTGAAACGTCTGTCACTGCAGGCCATTGTGTTTCATGCCGTGTTCTGGCTGCTGATTTCCGTCTCTTTTGTGTTTTCGTTTGTTTTGATCGGTATTCCATTTCTTGTTATGTTTTCCATCATGGGTCTTTATTATCCGGTCAAGGGAATGGTTTACGCATGGAAAGAGAAGTACTTTGAGTACCCGGTGGCCAAATGGTTCATTCACTAAACAAAAAAATCCCCCTTTTTCCAAAGGGGGATTTTTTTATAAAAGCCATTTTCCATAAAAAAACCTGCCACCTAAAGTTGTGGCAGGTTTGATCCGGGATCAACCAATGGAGCCTTCCATCTCGTAACGGATTAACCGGTTCATTTCCACCGCATATTCCATGGGCAATTCTTTGGTGAAAGGTTCAATGAAGCCCATGATGATCATTTGTGTGGCTTCGTCTTCGGTCAACCCGCGGCTCATCAGGTAGAACAATTGCTCTTCACTCACTTTGGATACGGTTGCCTCGTGTTCCAACACCACATCATCATTTTTGATTTCATTGTAAGGAATCGTATCCGAAGTCGACTCGTTATCCAAAATCAAGGTATCGCATTTCACATTGGCTTTGGATCCCGTTGCATTTTTTCCAAAGCTGGACAAACCGCGGTAGGTGACTTTTCCACCTTGTTTGCTGATGGATTTGGAAACAATCGTGGAAGTACAGTTTGGTGCCAGTGCCACGACTTTTGCCCCGGCATCCTGATGTTGCCCTTTTCCTGCCACGGCAATGGACAACACATCCGCTTTGGCCCCTTCGCCTTTCATGATGACAGCCGGATATTTCATCGTCAGCTTGCTTCCGATGTTGCCGTCCACCCATTCCATGTGTGCCCCTTTATAAGCAACTGCCCGTTTGGTTACCAGGTTGTAAACATTGGGAGACCAGTTTTGGATGGTCGTGTAACGGCAGCGGGCATTGTCTTTCACGATAATTTCCACCACCGCACTGTGCAACGAATCCGTGCTGTAGATCGGAGCCGTGCAACCTTCGACATAATGGACAAAAGCATCTTCGTCGACAATGATGAGAGTCCGTTCAAATTGTCCCATGTTTTGCGAATTGATCCGGAAGTATGCCTGAAGCGGAACTTCACAACGCACTCCCTTTGGAACATAAATAAAGCTTCCGCCGCTCCACACGGCACTGTTCAATGCGGCAAATTTGTTGTCCGAAGGCGGAACCACCGTTCCGAAATACTCTTTTAACAGCTCCGGATACTCACGAACGGCTGTGTCGGTGTCACAAAAGATCACGCCTTGCTCTTCGAGCTCTTTTTGCATGTTGTGATAAACCACTTCCGATTCATACTGTGCAGAAACCCCGGCCAGGAATTTCTGTTCAGCTTCCGGAATTCCCAGTTTATCAAACGTTTGTTTAATTTCATCCGGTACTTCGTCCCAAGATCTTCCTTGGCGTTCAGACGGTTTTACATAATAAGTGATATCATCAAAGTCGAGATCGTCCAGTTTTCCGGGCAAAAGGGAAAACCATTGGCTGTTTTCGGCATTGGGCAACGGCATTTTGTAAAACTGCTCCAATGCTTTCAAGCGAAACTTGAGCATCCAGTCCGGTTCACCTTTCATGCGGGAAATCTCTTCCACCACTTCCCGGCTCAGCCCTTTTTTCGAACGGAAAACCGAGACATCCTTATCGTGAAAACCGTACTTGTAATCCGACAGATCCGGCAATTGGTTGTTTGTCGTCACGGTTTTCTCCTCCTTATGATTTAGATTCGCGATATTCATTCATCCCTTTTTCAAGTGCTTTCCACGCTAAGGTCGCACATTTGATGCGTGCCGGAAATTTTGCAACGCCGGTCAGCGCTTCAATGTCTTCCAGCGGAAATTTATCCAGATCGACTTCTTCTCCTTGCATCATCCGGGAAAACAGATCAACCAGTTCCAGCGATTCTTCCACGGTCAATCCTTTGACCGCTTCGGTCATCATGGAAGCGGAGGCCAAGCTGATGGAACAACCTTCCCCCAAAAACTTCGCGTCTTGGACCCGGCCGTCTTCAATCCGCATCTGCAAAGAGATTTTGTCACCACAAGTCGGGTTGTTCAGATCGATGGTTATTGCTCCGTCTTCAATTCTGCCCCGATTCTTCGGTTTTTGATAGTGTTCCAAAATCACGCGACGATACAGATCATCCAAAGACATGGCCAAAATACTCCTTCGTTTTGATTAAACCTTCCGCCAACCGGTCGATGTCCGATTCATCATTGTACAAATAAAAGCTGGCTCTTGCTGTTGCCGGTACTTTCAACCAGCGCATCAGCGGCTGGCAGCAATGATGCCCCGCCCTGACGGCAATTCCTTCCGCGTCCAAGACGGTTGCGACATCATGCGGGTGCACTTCACCCAAATTGAAAGTAACCAACCCGATCCGCCCTTCTTTGGGGCCGTAAATGGTGATTCCGTCAATCTGTTGCAACTTGTCATAAGCATAAGCAGCCAGTTTGCGATCATGCTCTTCGATCCGGTCCATGCCGATGGATTCCAGATAATCAATGGCCGCACCGAGTCCGACCGCTCCGGCAATAATGGGAGTTCCCCCTTCAAATTTCCAGGGCAGCTCTTTCCATGTCGACTCATAATCGCCCACATGATCAATCATTTCGCCACCGTATTCGATGGGTTCCATTTCATTCAGCAAATGCTCCCGGCCGTACAAAACGCCGATTCCGGTCGGACCGCACATCTTGTGTCCGGAGAAAGCGAAGAAATCCACATCCAAATCCTTGACATCCACTTTGATGTGGGGAATGCTTTGCGCGCCGTCCACCACGATATATCCGCCTTTTTGATGGATGTACTCCGCGATTTTTTTGATGGGATGAACCGTTCCCAACACGTTGGACACTTGCTGGATGGCAATGATCCTGGTTTTGTCGGTCACGGCTTGGCGCACCAAATCCATCGTCAGGGAGCCGTCTTCTTTGAGCGGAAAATATTTTAACCGCGCTCCGGTCCATTTGGCCACTTGCTGCCACGGAATCAAATTACTGTGATGTTCAGCCGGAGTGATCAAAATCTCGTCCTCCGGATTCAGCACGGAAGTGGCAAAACTTCTTGCGACCAGATTCAGCGATGTGGTGGTTCCTCTGGTGAAGACAATCTCTTTGGTTGAATCCGCATTGATGAAACGGCGTACCTTTTCACGGGCTCCTTCATAGGCATCCGTCGCTCTGGAACCCAATGTGTGGACACCGCGGTGCACATTGGAGTTGTCCTTTTTATAATAGGCTTCCACCGCTTCAATCACTTGAAACGGTTTTTGTGATGTTGCAGCACTGTCCAAATAAACCAACGGGTGGCCGTTTACTTCCTGATCCAATATGGGAAAGTCTTTGCGGAATTCATTCATGATTTGATTTTCCTTTCAATCAGCCGATGAATCTGTTCACGCAATAATTCTGACGGAATATCCGAAATGATTGCATCCAGGAAACCGTGGATAATCAGTTTCTCTGCTTCCCTTTTGGGAATTCCACGCGACATGAGGTAATACATTTGCAGGGGATCCACTTTTCCCACGCTTGCCGCGTGTCCGGCGACGACGTCGTTTTCATCGATCAACAAAATGGGGTTGGCGTCCCCGCGCGCTTCCGGATGAAGCATCAACACTTTTCCGGATTGTTGCCCGTCCGATTTGCTGGCACCTTTTTCGATTTTGGTAATACTGTTCAAAATGCTCGAGGCTTTATCCGTCATGACGGAACGGGCATTGATAAAGCTTTCGGTATGCCGGTTCCAATGGTAAACCGATGACGTCACATTGGCTCTCATCTCACCTGTTCCGAGCACAACCGCCTTCACATCGGCCCGGCTGCCTTCCCCTTTGAGATGGGTAGTATTGTCGGAGACAACCTTTCCGTCGCTCAAATCCGCGATAATCCATTCCAAATGGCCGTCCCGGTCGACCAGTGAACGACGGTAAACCACATTCACCGCAGAAGCACCCAGGTTGCTGATTGTGGTCACCCGGACTTTTGCCTGTGCCCCGACAAATGCCTCGATGACGCTGTTGTTCATGGCCCCCGGTTCATCCGGATCCGAAATAAAGTTGGCCACAAAATCAACACGGCTTCCTTCTTCGGCAACGATCAGAATATGAGGCAGAAGGGCAGCCCCTTCACCGGACAACCAGAATAATCCGTTCAACGGAATTTGCACATCCACATTCTTCGGTACAAACAAGAACACCCCGCCGCTGTAAAGCGCAGCATGAATGGCAGTCAGACGATGTTCGTCTTTCTTCACCCCGTCCGTCATGAAGTATTTTTTGATCAACGGCTCATATTCTTTGGCGGCCGTGCCCAGGTCCGTGAAGACCACGCCTTTTTCACTCAATTCCGTGGACAGTTGCTTGAAAATGACACTGGCGTTTTTTTGCACCACCACACTGGGCTGTTCGCCAAACACAAACTCTTTGACGCCTTCCGGGAGTTCATCCAAAGATTGGACGGGAGCCTCTTCCCGGAAGGGTTCAAACCCGGTGAAGTTCCAACGGCTGATGTTGGTTTGTTGTACTTTGGGCAGTGGAAGTTGGGCAGCTTTTTTGAGTGCATCCAAACGACTTTGAAGCATCCAGGCCGGTTCCTGATTCTTTTGGGATACTTCTGTTACAACATTTTCATCAAAAAGCAATCGGGTATCTGTACTCATCCAAAATCACCAACCTTACGCCTTTTGACCAACGGTTTCGTCTTCAATGCCCAACTCTTCTTTCACCCAGTCGTAACCTTCTGCTTCCAAACGTTCAGCCAGTTCCGGCCCTCCTGATTTCACAATCCGTCCTTGCATAAAGACATGGACATGGTCCGGTTTGATGTAATTCAACAGGCGTTGATAGTGGGTGATCACAATCACGCCCAATTCCGGGCTCAGCATCGAGTTAACCCCTTTGGACACGACTTTCAACGCGTCAATATCGAGTCCGGAGTCCACCTCATCCAAGATGGCAATGCGGGGTTTCAACATCATCATTTGCAAAATTTCGTTCCGTTTTTTCTCCCCGCCGGAGAAACCTTCGTTCAGGTAACGGGTGGCAAACTTCTCATCCATTTCAAGAATTTCCATTTTTTTATCCATTTCACGGATGAACTTCATCAGCGAAATTTCTTTGCCTTCCCCGTTTTTGGCGTTAATGGCGCTGCGGATGAAGTCGGAGTTGGTCACGCCGCTTACTTCAGCCGGATATTGCATCGCTAAGAACAAGCCGGCACGCGCCCTTTCATCCACTTCCATTTCCAAAACATCTTTCCCGTCGAGCGTGACGCTCCCTTGGGTGACCTCGTAACGCGGATGACCCATCAAAGCGGAAGCCAGGGTGCTCTTACCGGTCCCGTTCGGACCCATGATCGCATGAACTTCTCCGCCATTGACTTCCAAATTGACGCCTTTCAGGATTTCTTTCCCATCCACGGATGCATGCAAATCCTTTATTATCAATTTTGGTGCTGTCGACATAGTCTCATCCTCCATCATGTCTTTTGCCCTTGTTTATCTCCTGAACCGCAACGGGTTGTCATCAACCGGAGATATTCCCTCAACACCGCCCGTGTGGACGGCGTGAAAAGAAAAACCAAT
This sequence comes from Thermoactinomyces intermedius, assembly GCF_013912365.1. Taxonomy (NCBI): domain Bacteria; kingdom Bacillati; phylum Bacillota; class Bacilli; order Caryophanales; family Thermoactinomycetaceae; genus Thermoactinomyces; species Thermoactinomyces intermedius. Next base: position 12,404 of record NZ_JACETT010000052.1, on the reverse strand, counting down.
CAGACAATCACCCTAAATTAAAGTGATTATCACCTGATTCTCATTTCATTTTACTTCACGATCTGGGGTATATCAAGTGAAGATTGGAAATCGTGCGGTTTCAGTCCTGTTCTTTCAATGTGAAGTTATTGGTATTTTTTCTTCATGAGCACAAAACTACTCATAAATATAACATTTCATCGCCGCACATGAAACTTCATTCTCCGGAAAACGGAAAACGGATGCAAACCCTTTCAAAATTGTCGCATTTTCCCGCAAATGCCCCCGAAATCTTTAATTTTCCCTTGCTTTTCAGCCCGTTTTCAGGCAAAATATCTTTAGGAGGTTTTTTTCGGAATTCATCGAAATATTTTGCCTCGGGAGATTTTTTCTGCCATCATCAGGTTGATCATCTTTTTTTATTTCCGCACCTTTTTGAATAAGCGCGTTGGTAGGAGGAATTTTTATGGAAAAAAGCACTTACAGGGTTTCGAAAGAACCATCTTGTATGCCCCCATCTCTCAGCTCTCCGATCGGAATTTACACCAAACCTGCCACAGACACACAATACAAAACCAAAAAGCAACGGTCTTTTTTATTTGGCAACGTGATCATTTCCGAAGAGCCGTCAAACTTCAGCATACCCCTGAAAAAAAAAGATCAAGAACGGTATTTGAACAGCTTCCTTAAAAAAAAATTGCTGCAGCTTTGGAAAAAACATCGCCACATCCTCTCCGTTTCACACCCGTCCGAAGAAAAAACAAACCAGGAAAGAAAACAGATCTACGAAGAATTAAAAATGCTTTTGATCCAATCCTATGAGGAAGATTTCAACATCCCTTTAATCCCGTTCACTTTGTTCGGCTGGTTGCAGTATGTCAAACTCACCGCGCAAATCACGGGCAAAGCCAAAGATGCAAAGCAATGGGATGAATTGGCGCTGTTTTTCCAGCAATGTCACAAAAACCATTTGTTGACCGACCTCTTTGAGCAAAGGCCTGTAAACAAGTCTCTGGATCAATAGGACTGTATGACTATGTGTAATGATAAACAAATGAACAAGGCTTCATTCATTCATCTTTGTATGATTCCATTCAAAAGCAACCTGAATCAGGATGAGATATAAAACGGCAAAACACCGCCCGTCAGGCGGTGTTTTTCATTGGTAAAACTTTTCAGGAACCCTGCAGTTTGTTCATCATCATATATTCTTCTTTAAAATAGTTAATCACTTGTTCCATGATCACTTTTCTCGTCAAAATGCCCACCAACTTCCCTTTCAAATCAATGATCGGGATGTAGGGACGGTTGACCAGCACTTCGAAAGCAAACGAAAAAATGGAATTGGCCAAAATACCTGAATGATTTTTATTCATCGCTTCATTAACCGTATATCCTTTCAATTGCGAAAAATCAATTTCGTTACCTTGGCTGATCTTTAACATAAAATCCAGAATGTCGGTTTTGCTGATGATCCCCTCGACTTGTTCCTGATCATTCACCACGGGCACCGAATTGGTTCCCTTGCGGGTCAGTACCAATAAAGCGCGCTCCAGTGACCAGTCTGTGTGGACAACAACAACCTTTTCCTTCGGAATAATGTAAGGAGTAATCTCGCGTGAAAATAAATAATTGTTTTGATCCCGTTTCTGCATAAGCAAAAACTCCCTTACTCTTGGTAATCCCTCCGGCCATTACCACAGAGTGATAAAGATAAGCCCGATTTCCCGTCAAAATCTTTTCTCTTTTTTGTAATGATAACAGTTCCCCAACCATGTTATCTTGTTCCCGAAACCGCTGTCAACGCTCTTATCACTCTTTTATCCATTCCTTAACCTTATTTTATAACATCGCCGCTGATCCTTGAAATATTACGGCCATTAAAAAACAATCCGGCGATTTGCCGGATTGTCAACCTTAGTGGGAGAGGTTTTGCCCCTGAATCTGGGAGAGGTTTTGTTGGACCAGCGTGGCAGCTTGTGACATCGCCATTCCCCCTCCGAAGGCACTGCTTACACATGCCGCTTCCAGCACCTCTTGTGCGCTGGCTCCCTGGTCACAGGCTCCCTTGGTGTGATAAACAATGCAGTATTCATCATTCGTATAAACGCCGAGTGCCAGCGCGATCAAATGTTTTTCCTTCTTGGACAGGGCGCCGTCTTGAAAGCAAGCTTCCGTGAACGCGTTGTACGTTTCCACCACATGCGGAAGTTGCTCTTGGAGTTGGCCGATTCCTTTTTTATAATCCGTCAGGGATTGCTTGACAAAGTTTTCTTGCATCATTCATCTCTCCTTCCAGGACTAGTTTTCCAGAGAAAAAGAAAAATATACAAATATTCAAATCTGTTTCTGTAACTACAGTTATTATCTTTACATTAAGAAATATATTATTTTAAAATAGAGTAAGATCTTGAACCAATATTGAGAAAGCTTTTTTATAACAGAAAGGAAATGAAAATGGATCAGCAAAAACTACAATTGATCGGCATCATCTTACGCATGGTCAAAGAAATTTATGGAAAAACGATTCATTTGGAAAAGATCTTTCAAGCCAGCAGCGTACATATTTTAGCCCGTGACTTTGATCCGTTTAATGAACTGATTCAAATATTGGAGCTTCCGGATGAAGCCCACACGTTATTTTTGGAACTTGTTCAATTGTATTTGGATGACCAAATGACATTGAACGAGCTTTTGCTGGAATTTGAAAACCAAACCGGCAAAACCAAAGAAGAAGCTCATGCTTAATCCCATGGACTCCCTGCATGCGGAGTCCATGGTGTCCTTTCCCCGTTTCTTTTCATTTGATTGATCACCGCTCTTTCCCCGCCATCCGTCCTCATTGATCCTTGTTTCACCGTTTTGGTGTTTCACACTTAAATTATTATCTGTAAACTTCATCAACAAAAAATGCGATAATAATAAAAGTTTATATCATAACAGAAAGGGTTAACCTGTATGAGTACCTGGTTTCTCATCTCACTGGCCAGTGCCGTTACTTTCGGGTTGTCCGGATTTTTGATGAAAGTCAGTTCAGCCCGAAGCGGGGATGATGACTTTTTGTTATGGGGATTATACTTGACCGGCTCCCTCGGTTTTGGTTGGTGGGCGGTTAAAACCGGTGATATCCGGTTCACATGGCTCAACCTCGTGGCCGGAACTTTGGTGGGGATCGGTTCGGCTTTTGGAAACCTGTTATTTATGAAAGCCCTTTTGATCGGCCCTGCCAGCCTTACATCTCCTTTGGCCAATGCGAACATCCTTTTAACCATGGCCATGGCCATGCTCGTTTACGGCGAGAGCATCACGGTAACCGAAGCGGCCGGTGCATTTCTGTTGATTTCAGCCATCATGCTGTTGCCGGTGGACCCCAATGAAAACTTACGGATCCAAAACAGGCGCTGGTATCTGCTGATTTTCCTGGCCATGTTGTTGTTCTTTTTCAGAAACGGCGGATTAAAGATTACGGAAGAAATGAATCTTTCCAACACATCCATTTTGTTGATCAGCTATTTATTCGGATGGGTTTGGTTCACATGGCAAATTCTCCGCAAGGTGTCGCCGGCCGGGTTTTGCCAAAAAAGCCGTCTCACGGGAATGGTCTGGGGGTTGGGAGCAGGATTTTTTTCATTTGCCGGAATGCAACTCTATGCCATCGCTCTGGATCTTGGCCCTGCGTCCATCATTGCCCCGATCTTTTCCACAAACAGCCTGGTGGTTGCGCTGCTATCCATCCTGGTTTTTCGTGAACGCTTATCGCTGATGCAATCCGTGTCTTTGATCCTGTTGTTTGCCGGACTGGTTCTGATCCGCATTTGAATCGGGAAAAAGTTCTCCGGTGGTCCTTCGATTCTTTTCGAACTTTTGTTATTATTAATTCCTACTTATGTATAATCCATGCAAGCAAGGAGATTTGTCTGATGATCGAAATGTTGGCATTGCAAATCCTTCTTTTGATTTTATGTGGTGTCATCCATTATGTTTGTTTCTTTCTTTTGGATACTCGGTTTCGGGAAAAAGCGTTTTTGACCATGAAAATCATGCTGTATGTATCGCTTGCCGTGACCGTTCTCCATGTGATCTTCGTTCCCACTTTCGACGCCAAAATGATGTCCGTGTTTTCGCAATCTTTATGGATCATGATGACTTATGAACCTTTGGTTTTTCCATCCCCCCGGTCCCGGCACCGGGTGTGGCCCGTCAGTGAAAAGTTTGGAAAAAAAATCATGTATCCCAACCTGGTCATTTTTTTCATCACCTTTTTGTACGCCTTGAAAGCCGGCTACATCACCGGTGAGTGACCGGATTCGCCGGGCGGATCTTCTTCCTTTTGGAACCGGGATCCCGAACTGCCCGGATCTTTCAGCGCCATTTTTAACCGGCATCCTTACGCAAAGGAGTTCATGACCGATGAAAGCACCCGATTTTTCCCTTCCCGATTTAAACGGAAACATCCATCAACTGAGCGATTACCAGGGCCGGATAGTCTGGCTTGAGTTTTGGACGACCTGGTGTGCGGCTTGCCAGGAGGCCCTGGCCAAAAAAGAAATTTTTTACCGATCTTTAAAAACCAACCAGGTCGCTTTTCTCACGATCCATGTCTCCGGGCGCGAACCCGATCCGGACCGGGTATACCAATTTGTCAAAGAAGCCGGTTTTCATTTTCCGGTGCTGCGCGACCATGGCACCCGGACCTACGATGCTTACCGTCTCTCCTCGGTTCCCACCGATGTCCTGATCACACCGGAGGGCGAAATTCACGGCATTTATGACGAAACGGTCCCCTTCACCACCGTCATTCAAGAATTGGGAGTTCTCCTCTCCCCTGAATCTTCATCATAAAAAAGCGCCGGTTTTTCACCGGCGCCTTTTTCATCCGACATGAAATTCCCTTTTTCAAATGTTTGTTTATACCGTCATCGTTTGCCGAAGACATTTTCTTAAATTTTCCCGGTAGGGCGGACGGATCACACCGTACTCCGTGATGATCGCGGTGACATACTCCGCGGGCGTCACATCAAAAGCGGGATTATAGACACGGACCCCTTCGGGAGCAGTCGGCTTGCCCCAGCCGCTCACGATTTCCTCCGCCGGCCTCTCTTCAATCGGGATCCCGTCGCCCGTTTCCGTCGCCAAGTCAATCGATGAAGAAGGGGCTGCCACATAAAAAGGGATTTGGTGAGCCCTGGCCAGGACAGCCAAGCTGTACGTACCGATTTTGTTGGCAACATCCCCGTTGGCCGCAACCCGGTCCGTTCCGACAATGACCGCCTGAATCTTTTCTTGTTTCATCACGGCCCCCGCCATATTGTCACAAATCAGTGTGACGTCAATTCCCGCCTGCATCAACTCATAGGCGGTCAGCCGCGATCCCTGCAACACCGGCCGTGTCTCGTCGGCATACACTTTGAGGTTCCATCCCTTCTCCCGGGCGAGATACAGCGGAGCCAAGGCGGTCCCGTACGCACCGGTGGCCAGCCCTCCGGCATTGCAGTGAGTGAGGATGCCCATGCCGTCGTGCAAAAAAGGCAGCAGATGCTCCCCGATTTTCCGGCACACCCTCACATCCTCTTCATGAATGGCTTTCGCTTCTTCCCATACTGCCTGCCTCAAAACGGATACCGGTCTCCCTTTGAACGATTCCACCTTGGTTTTCACCCGGTTTAAGGCCCATGACAAATTCACCGCGGTCGGCCTGGCCGAACTCAAATAGTCAACCATCCGTTCCAGCTCGGAGAAGAATATTTCTTCCCGCCCGGTGACGTGGCGCACGCCGAGATACAAACCGTAAACAGCGGCGATGCCGATGGCCGGCGCCCCCCGCACAGCCAATGTGACAATCGCATCCCAAACCTCTTCCGGGGTATAAAGGTGCAAATAAACGGTTTCACGGGGAAGCTTTCTTTGATCCAGCAAAACCAGATGGTCGTTTTCCCAAAAAACCGATTGCGGATGGGGAATTGTGTAATCCTGCTTCATTTCACCGTCAACCCTTCCCCGGCTTCCCGGGCAATCCGGATCAGGTCAGCCGCTGAATGTACCAAATGACGCTGCAGCACCAATTGCCGCCCGATTTCCAAAGCCCTGGTTTCCGCTTCGGCGCGGACAGCCGTGTCTTCGATCGATTCCAAATCCGCCACGGGAGCCAAACCAATCACACGCCGCATCATTTTACAACCGGCAAAGCCCGCCGCATCCTGAAGCACCTGGTACAATACATCATCCACATAGCCCGGTACGCACCACATTTCATCTTTGACATGCTCTTTCCAAAGTGCCCGAAACGTTTGTTCAAAGCCGCTCCAAATTTTTTCGGCGGTTTCCAGCAGCCAGTTTTGGTAGGTTTCCCTCTGCTTCCGGTCCCGGGTGTGCGCTTCATGGGAAACAAAAGAAAGGAAGAGATTGGCGATCACAGCCCCCACGTCAAAGCCGATGGGCCCGTAGTAAGCAAATTCCGGATCAATCACTTTGGTGCTGTCTTTTTTCACCATGACGGAACCGGTGTGAAGATCCCCGTGCAGCAAAGCTTGTGCCCGGGTCATAAAACTTTCTTTCAAATGGGCAATTTCTTTTTTCAGGCGGGCATCGTTCCAAATCGCTTCCACCGTTTCCCGGATCAAAGAGTTGAATGAATTGGTTTCGGCATCATAATAAGGATCAGTAAACACCAAATCCTCCGTGATCTTACACATTTCCGGATTGATGAAGCGGCGGACCTTCTCCTTTTTTTCCCTGGCATCCAGGTAGTATTCCGAAGTGAAAAAGAGCGTTTGAGCCAGATATTCCGCCAAATCCTCCGCCAACCGGGGATACACCTCTCCTTTGATCAGCCCTTTCCGCAAAATGATGTGATCGGACAAGTCTTCCATCACGGTCAAAGCCAATTGATCATCGTAGAAATAAACGCGAGGCACCAAATCCGGCACCCGTCGGGCCGCCAGCTTCAAGGCTTCTGCCTCGATGCGGGACCGCTCCAGCGTCAACGGCCATGACTCCCCGACCACCCTGGCATACGGAAGCGCCTGTTTGAAGATGAGGCTCCGTCCGGACGAACGGTCAGCAATGCGAAAGACCAAATTGAGATTTCCGTCGCCGATTTCCCTGCAGTCCATCTCTGCACCGGGGGCAAACCATTCTTTTTTCGAGTGGGCATATTGCACCGCATCTTCTTCCGTCAAAGGTTTATAATTTTCAAACATCGGTTGTTTCCTCCTTCCTCCGGGAAGTCCCGCACACAGGGCGGGACACCGTCAAGCCGTGAACTCCGGATCTTGATAAGGATGAGCCACCCATCCGGACGGATCGATAAACAGACGCACGGCCACCACTTTCCGGTTCTCCATCAACGTGAAAAAGTGAGGGGTGTTTTCCGGCACGGAGATCACATCTCCGGGAGAAAGCTCCACATCAAAATAACCGGTTCCTTCTTTTCCTTTAATCGTGAAAATCCCGTTTCCCGAGACGATGGCCCGCACTTCGTCTTCCGAATGGGTATGCACATTTTCAAACTTCTTCAAAAGCTCATCCAGATTTTCAGTCGCTTCGGACAACGCCACCACATCCCATTGGACATAGCCGTTTCGCTTGGCGAGCGATTGGATTTCCTCTTGGTAGGCCTTGAGAATCTCTTCTTGCTCTTCCTCATTCAACACAAACTTTTCCCTGAGATGTTCCGGAAGTTTCTCTGTCGGCCATTGTTCATACAACACGCCCTGTTCTTCGAGAAAGGAACGGACTTCTTCTGATTCCAACCGTTTTCCCGAATTTCTGATGTAAATTTGCGCCATGTGAAAAACCCCTTTCCGTCGGTCTATTGATTTAAAAGCTGAAGCTTCACCTGATACTCAAACAAAAACTCAAAAGCTTCCAAATGACGTTTGGCAGCAAATATGCTGTCACCCCATGCATAAATACCGTGATTGCGGATCAAAACCGCAGGAACCCGCGGGTCGGTCACTTCGCGGACTGCTTGGGCCAAGTCGGGAATCGAGGCATGATTGGGGACAATCGGCACCCGGATCACGGCTCCTTCCTCCCAGATGTTCAACGCCTTGATAATTTCATGCCCTGAAAAAGAAACATACCCGGCATCCCCGCACTGCTCCGAAATGAGATTATTATGAACAGTATGAATATGGAAGATTGCGCGGCAGTCTTTTATTTTTTGATAAATCGCCGTGTGAACCAAAGTCTCAGCCGAAGGTTTAAGCCGGGTCGGAAACGCCGGTTTCCCCTCCCGGTCCACCAGCAAAAAATCCTCCGGGGTATGGACGGTCTTATCTTTTCCGCTGGCCGTAATCGCAATCAGATCCGGTTCCCCCTCTTGGACGTCCATCCGGACCGAAAGGTTTCCGCTGGTGGCCGGAAACCATCCCCGACGGGCAAAAAGCTCTTTGATCTTTCGCAATTCCTCAAAAGCCCCTTCCACCTTTTCCATTTCCACCCGGATCCGTTCAGGATGTTCCAGTCGTGTCAAATTGTTTGCACCTCCCATGGCCCCGATGATGGCTCAAAATTTCGATCACATCATAAAACGTGTCAAAAGGCTGGTGATTCAGCCCCTGCTTACGGCATTGTTCCAGCAAAAAGTCCCGGGCAATCGTAAAATCAGCCAGTTTGGCAGCGGCCAAATCGGTAATGCTGTCTCCGATCACAATCCGTTCATACTCCTTTTCATCATAAGAACGGATCACACTGGTTTTGCACATGCCGCAGTCCCCGTCACAATGCTCGTCACAGGGATGCGGCCAGACAATGCGAATTGTCTCCCCGCTGAAATCACTGCCATTGCAAAAAATGTCTTCAGCGGGAATCGCAAAGCGGGTCAAAATCGGGTACACGAAGAAGTCGATCCCTCCGCTGGTGATCAACAGCCGGATATCATTTGCCCGGCAAAAGCGGATGAAATCTTCAAACCCGGGGCGGATTTCCGCCTGATCCACGGCGTAACGCACAATCTCTTCTTTTTTTGCCGTGGAAAGAAGCGAAAACATTTGCCCCACCCCCTGCCGGATACTGATGCGTCGGGCGAGGATGTCGTCTTTCAGCGCTTCCCAGCCGGGCGGGTCAAAATGCTTGAAAAGGTTGACGATGTTATCCTGATTGGTGATTGTTCCGTCAAAATCACAGAAAATCACCTGTTTCAACGAAGACGTCATGTGATACTCCCCCATTTGTCCAACGCCTGCTTTAATTCCGGGGAATCTTGGGCCGCTTCTTCCAACGGACGCCCTTTTACCGCAGCGCCGATCGCTTCGACAAATGCTTTTCCCCCTGCCGTCGAGCCTTGCGGATGGCCGTGAATGCCCCCGCCTGCATTGACGATGAGATCCGTTCCAAAATCCCGTACCATGGCCGGCACCAACCCCGGATGAATGCCGGCCGACGGGGACGGAAGGGATGGCCGGTGAACGGTGGAAGGTTGACGCAAGTTTTCAGCCACTTGGAGCGCATCCTCTTTCGGCATGGCCACCGAACCATAAGGCGAAGGATACAACACCATGTCCGCTCCGGCCCATCGCAACAATTTTCCCAACAGCAGCGGCGAACTCAAACCGTAATCATCAGAGGCGCAAACCGCTCCCGCAAAAGCCGGGTGAGCCATGACCGGCACATGGATATCGGGATCCTCTGCCAACCGGTGGAGAATATCCAGCCCGTAAGGAACCGCGTTTAAGAGGAAACAGTCCGCCCCTTGTTCTGCCAAACGCTTGGCTTTGTCGGCCAGTTGTGTCACCGGGCCGGTCAGGTTGACCGCATACCAAGTTTTTTTCCCGGTCCGTTCTTCCTTCTCCCGGTTGATCCTTTTGAAAATGCGGACTCTTTCTTCGGCAGGTGCATAATCCTCCCGGAAGAAAATCTCATCATCTTTGACCAGATCCACCCCGCCATCCACTTGTTGTTGATAAGCTTCCTCCAACTCATCCAATGTCATGCCGATGCATTGTTTAAAAATGCTCATCAACAGCGGACGGCCGGATACATCCAACTTTTGGCGGATGCCTTCGATTCCGAATTTGGGACCGGGAAACGCGTCCAAAAACGAATCGGGTGCTTCAATATCCAAGCACTTGATTTTTCCGTCCAAAGACAACTTGCCGAACACCGTGGTCAAAAGAGCGGGAAAATCCGGTGTCAGATTGCGGAGCGGATACCCGATTTTGCAAAGGGCACGCGGTTCTCCGTCCTTTCCCGGTGCCAGCCCGGTCACCTCAATCACTTCACCGAGATGGGCCGCCATCTGTTTTTTCCGGGTCTCCGGCAACTCCGTCCAAGTTCCCGCCGTCAAACCGACAGCAATGCTTTTGGCTTTTTTGTGGAAATCATGCTTCCCCTGAATCAGATAGGTCGCAATGATATACTCCCGATCGGTTGCCACTTGCCATCACCATCCCTCAATCAATGATGCTTTACCATACAGCGGTACCCGCCCGTTTATGCCGGGTAATGAAAAAAATCCCTTTCTGCACAGATGCAAAAAGGGATAAATCGATCTATCATTATCACCTTCTCTCATCTGTCAGAACCGCTCCGTGTCCTGCAGGAATTGGCACCTTTCTGCTTCAAGCAGATGGTTGCCGAGGCTTCCTCGGGCCTGTCCCTCCACCTCTCTGGATAAGAGAATCTGATCCGTTTATTCAGTTTTCATCAGTTTCTTTAATTTAGCATATAATTTTTAAGGAATCAATAATTTTGATTTAAATTTTTCATTTGATTTTTGAATAAACAAGTAAGCGCCGGAATGCTCACACTCCGGCGCTTTTCTTTGGGTCACAAGTTATTTAAAGCCTCTTGAATCGGTTGATCCCCTGTGACCAGATCAAACGAACGGCGATAAGTATTTTCATGTTCCAATGCTTCCGCCACGACTCTCGCCACATCAGCCCTCGGAATGGAAGCCGGTTGATCGATATGTTCACGGAGCAAGACCGTACCTTTGGCCGGGTCGTTTGTCAAGGCTCCGGGGCGAATGATGGTGTAATTGAGGGAACTGTTGCGCAATCGTTCATCTGCCCTTTTTTTGGCAACCAGATAATGGCGGATGGAATCCGGCCCTTTTTCCGGTTGATCCGCCCCGATGGAACTGATCATCACAAACCGACCGACTTGATGCTGTTCAGCAGCCTCAATTGCCTTGAAGGCCCCGTCCAGGTCCACCAAAATGGTTTTATCCGGACCGGTGTGACCGCCTGAACCGGCTGAAAATATGATTCCGTCCATACCCTCTGCCCAATGGGAAAAATCTTTTTCCAAATCGCCGATGACCACCTCATCCGCGCCCAGTCTTTGAATGACCGGCACTTGTTCTTCTTTGCGGACCATCGCCCGGAGGTGATGAGGCGTTTCTTTCAACAGCGATACCAATTTCCTGCCGATTTTTCCATTGGCGCCAAGGAGCAAAATATTCATGTTACCAGACTCCCTTTGATTGATGTTTCTTTTGTCACCATATGAACCTTTCCACCCGGACTCCCCCCCGTCAAACCTCTTTATGGTTAATTTCACATTTCCCCTTGTTCCTGATTCAATCTTTTTTTATAATGATCCCAGAACATATGTTCGATATCTTGTGGTGGGGGAGTCGCTATGCAATATCAGCCTGAAAAACTTTTGGATCTTGCGCATTTTTTGCTTCCCAATGATCCAACCTTGGCCGAAGAAGTCAATTTTTGCATAAAAAATCCCAAAGAATATTTATTAACCACGATGATGATGGATTCCGTCCCTCTTAGTAATCTTCCCTGGTTTGCATTGATTCACTCTTTGAAACAGCGAAATTTGATTTTCACATTCGACGAATCCCTCATCTCCGCCTGGTTCAGCACCAAACACGACAAAAAGTCCAAACGGTTTGCATGGGTGATCCGTGACGGCAAATGGAACGAAAGCCATTTCGCTTCTTCGGACCCGGTCAGCCATCCTTATGTCCGTTTTTTCTTTCAATTAGCCAACCATTATTTGGAACCCCTGCAATATGTTTTATGCTCTCTGACACCCACGCTTCATCCGTACACCTTGACCATTTTGCCCGTGCAGACGGCCAAACATTGCCAGGAACTGGCTTTTGAATCCGGATACGGGACCTTGTGGATTGAAAAGGATCTGCCCTTTCAACCGGAACCGCATTATGGGCTGTTGATTCCTGCGTTTATCCATCTGCTGGAAAAAGAAAACCCTTTTTGGGTCTCATGATGTAAGAAAAGCCCCGCAGACCGTGGTCTGCGGGGCTTTTCCCAGTGTTCCCTGAAAACCAAAGAGTGTGAGACATGACTCTTTGAAAAAATCGTTTTTGCTCGAAATGAGCTCCTTAGAAAGGAGGTGATCCATCCCCACCTTCCGGTAGGGATACCTTGTTACGACTTCACCCCAATCATCTGCCCCACCTTCGGCGGCTGGCTCCAAAATGGTTGCCTCACCGACTTCGG
>NZ_JACETT010000051.1:0-8342 GCF_013912365.1 Thermoactinomyces intermedius | reverse complement strand
ATCTAAATATATTTTATCCTTAATATTATTAAGGAATTTTCTATAAAAATCCTCTAGTTATATTGACTGTTATGGGAATCGTTGGTATGATGAACTTAACGTCGATGTCGAAATTTGACGTCAATTCAAAGAGAAAAATTTCCCAAAACCAGATTTCGTTGAGAGGAGATTCGGAAAATGTTAAAATCTACGGGCATTGTACGTAAGGTAGACGAACTTGGCCGTGTTGTTATACCCATCGAATTACGTCGAACACTGGGAATTGGCGAAAAAGACGCCCTGGAAATTTATGTCGACGGTGAACGGATTGTTCTGAAAAAATATGAACCCGCTTGCATTTTCAGCGGCGAAGTGGAAGATACCGTTCGCTATAAAAATAAAGTAGTCAGCAAAAAATGCATCGAAGAGATGTATCAGATGATCCATGGTGAAAAAGTCTATGCAGACTAAGGAAAAATTTGTTATAAACAAAATCATTTCCATTCCTCTTGACTCACGTGCTTTCCCGCTTGAATGATAGAATTTCACTTCTTTGTTTCAATTTAGCAATCATCATCCGACCACATACATATAAAAAATACAGGGTTACGGAAATGATTTCTTTGTTGTTCCAAAAGTTTGCCAATTGGATGCCGCAATCCATTTTGCATTAAACGTTGATGATAAAGCGAGGCTCACTTGTTGAACCTCGCTTTTTTTTATGCCTGTTATTGATTTTCCTCCGGTTTTTCCCCGGTTTCTTGCTGCTCTTCGGTTTGGATCCATTGCAAGATCCGGTCTTTTAATCGTTCGGATTTGGTTCCGAAAACGACCTGAAAGTTCCCGGAACCCACTTTGATCACTCCGGAAGCCCCCAGTTTTTTCAATTGTTCCTCATCCACTTTGTCTTCGTCTTTCACGGTCATCCTTAACCGGGTGATGCAAGCATCCAATTGGTCGATGTTCTCTTTCCCGCCGATGGCTGCCAAAACTTGCTTCGCCAATTCGTCTTCATCGGACCGGGCCTGTTTTTGTTTCTCCCCGCCGTCTTCCGCCTCATCTTCACGCCCCGGCGTTTTCAGGTTCATCCAACGGATTAACAAGCGGAACACCACATAATAAATCACGGCATAAATGATCCCGACCAATGCCAACAGCCACGGTTTGGTTGCCAGATGCATGTTCAGGAAAAAGTCAATGCCCCCGGCTGAAAAGGAAAATCCGTGACGGATGCCAAGCAGGTAAACCACTGCCATGGAAGTTCCGGTAAGAATGGCATGAATGACATAAAGAAAAGGAGCGACAAACATAAACGAGAACTCAATGGGTTCGGTGATTCCGGTGATCAAGGCCGTCAGCGCCGCACTGATCAAAATCCCCGAAACCAGTTTGCGCCGTTCTGGCTTTACTTCATGCAGCATGGCAAAACATGCGGCCGGCAGCGCAAACATCAAAATGGGATAAAAACCGGTCATAAAGATTCCGGCGGACGGATCGTGAGCAAAGAAACGGGGGATGTCCCCGGTGACCACATTGCCGGCTGCGGTCGTGTATTCACCAATGTTAAACCAGACCAATGTATTTAAAATATGATGCAGTCCGAAAGGAATCAGCAGACGGTTAAACACCCCGTACAAGAAAAGTCCGATGGCTCCTTGCCGGATAATCCAGTTACCGCCGGCATTGATCGCCTGTTGAACAGGCGGCCAAACCACCAAAAAGATGAGACCGACCAAAACCATGACAAGGGAAGTGACAATGGGGACAAAACGCTTGCCGCCAAAGAATTGCAGCCAGTCCGGCAGTTTTATATCGTGATAGCGATTGTACATATAAGCGGCAATGGCCCCGGCGATGATTCCGCCCAGCACTCCCGTGTTTAACTCCATCGATTCGGTACTGCCGAGGGAAACCACTTTGCTCATCAGAAAATAGCCGACAACCGCCGCCAACGCGGATGCGCCGGCATTCCCCGTCAATCCGAGGGCCACCCCGATGGCAAATAACAGGGCGAGGTTGTCAAAAATGGCACTGCCTCCGGCATTAAAAACTTCGCCGATAAAATACGGAACCGATCCTTCCGCAAAATATTCCCGGTTCGTAAATAACGCGCCGAAACCCATCAAAATCCCGGCGGCCGGAAGAACGGCAATCGGCAACATGAATGACTTCCCGATTCGCTGTAAAGAACCAAGAAGCACTCCTTTTTTCTTCAAACGATTCACCTCCAAAAATAAAAACCGCTTCCTTTATCGCTTCAATTATACATGAAACGGACATGCCACTGGAATTTACTTTGCTTTTTTCTTTTTTGTCTGCTCCATTCCAGCCGGATTTATTCCACATCGGGTTCGTCTTTGTGGTAAGCATTGTACACTTCCCGCTTGGGCAGGGAACGTTCCCGGGCCACTTGCTTCACCGCTTCTTTCTTTGTCCATCCCTGCCCGAGATATTTTTCGACATGTTCATGAATGGTCCACGAACGCCATTCTTCTTCCGGCTCCGTCCCTTCCACCCGGGAAAGGTCCGCTCCTTCCACCACAACCGTAAATTCCCCCCGCGCTTTCTTCTCCTTGAAATAATCCAGTCCGTCACTCAATTTGCCCCTCAACCATTCTTCGTGTTTTTTGGTCAGTTCACGGCAAATGGCCACATTCCTGTCTCCCAGAACCTCCAACAGATCTTTCAACATCTCCGGCAACCGGTGGGGGGCTTCGTAAAAGATCAGGGTGGCCGGAATCAGGCGCCAGCTTTCCAACTCCTTCTTCCGTTCCTTTTTTCCCCTGGGCAAAAAGCCGATAAAAACAAACGGTTGTGTGGGAAGCCCCGATGCCACCAGAGCAGAGACAGCCGCATTGGGACCGGGAACCGGAACGACGGGAATCCCCCGGCTGACCGCCTTTTGGATGAGCGGTTCGCCGGGATCGGAAATACCGGGCATGCCCGCATCGCTGACCAGCGCAATGCTTTTGCCATCCATCAGCTTTTGGATGAGTTCCGGTTCTCTGGATTGCTTGTTATGCTCGTGGTAACTGACCAGGGATCCACGGATCCCGAACGCGCTGAGCAACTTGCGGGTGTGGCGTGTGTCTTCCGCCGCGATGATATCCACTTGCTCCAGGATTTCGCGTGCCCTCGGACTGAAATCATTTAAATTGCCGATCGGGGTTCCGACAACAAAAAGCGTTCCCTCTTGTCCTTCATTCATGAAACTCTTTTGAATCTCCATCCGCGACTCCCCTTTTTTGGATTAATTCCCACTTCTTTTGCTTGGACATTTTTTTGATTTCTCTTTCCCGTTTCAAAGCCCAAGATTTATCGCCCCCTCTTTCCACATAACGTAACCGGACGGGCAACCGCCCGCGTGTATATTTGGCACCTTTCCCCTGTTGATGGGATTTCATTCTTTGCTTTAAACGATTGGTGATTCCCGTATACAACGTTCCGTCACTGCATTCCAGGATATAAACGACATAAGGTTCGGACATTTTTTCCCCTCTCCGCATAAAAAAACGCCGGGATCCCGGCGTCATTTTTCTTTCGATGATTTATTGAGAAAGGCAATGCAAAACAGGCAATCCCCTTCACCGCGCATACGACCGTAGTGAACATTGCAAATATGAAATCCTTCATCGTATAAATCCACCAGATGATGGACTCCTTGTCCAATGTCTTCTTCGTCTTGTTCCTCGTTTTCCGCCTGGGTTTGATCCCGGTTTGATACCAGAACCCTGGCTTCTTCTTTTTCCTGCAACCGTTGATTTTCCATAACCAGCCGAGTGTTGTCTTCGATCAATTCCACAATCTGCTCTTTCAGACCGCCCAATTCGATATATAATTCGCCGATTTGTTCTTCGACACGCGCGATCCGTTTGAAGATTTCTTCCTTGTCCAAGCCCCCCCACCTCGTTCAATCACCAAAAACGGTTAAGATTTTTTCATTTATGATTTCATTCCGCTGGCCTGCGGAGATTCGCCGATGGTAATATCCTCAATGTCAAATTCAACCATGGCGCCGGTATCCGCCAGTTCCACCAGAACCCGGCGCTCCAGCATGTTTAACGATACCACTTTACCCATTCCTTCTTTGGTGACGACCTGTTCGCCCAAATCGGGCAGGAGCTGTTTTGCCTCTGCATACACCTCATTTTCAAATTTGAGGCAACACATCAACCGGCCGCACAACCCGGATATTTTGGCCGGATTTAATGAAAGGTTTTGATCTTTGGCCATCTTGATCGAAACCGGTTCAAAGTCCCCCAAAAAGGAGGAGCAACAGAGAACCCGGCCGCAAGGCCCCAATCCCCCGAGCATCTTCGCTTCATCCCGGACTCCGATTTGGCGCAGTTCAATGCGGGTCCGAAAAACGGCAGCCAAATCCCGCACCAATTCCCGGAAGTCCACCCGACCGTCTGCTGTAAAATAAAAAATGATTTTATTCCGGTCAAATGTATATTCGGCATCCACGAGTTTCATTTCCAACCCGTGATTGCGTATTTTCTCCAGGCAGACTCCCATTGCTGATTTTGCTGCCTTTTGATTCTCTTCCACTTGCTTTTTGTCTTGTTCTGTGGCAATCCGGATCACCGGTTTCAGCGGCAAAACCACCTCGTCATCTTTTACATAGCGTATGCCGGAAACCACTTGTCCGTATTCGATTCCGCGAACCGTTTCCACAATCACGTAATTTCCGCGTTTCACCTCGAAATCGAGTGGATCAAAAAAATATATTTTACCCGCTTGTCGGAAGCGGACACCTATTACTTTTTGCATGCAGCAATCCCTCCTGAACAGCCAATACCCTGAAGACCAGTATGGCCAGAGGTTGCATATCGGCCAGTCATCCGCCGGTCAGGCAAGCGGCAAACATCACCTGTTTTGCAACAAGCACGGAAAAAATCTATCTCAACGCGTTAGGAATCTTATGCAACCGTTTGGTTATCTGGTTCCAAAAGCTTTGCACAAACCAGTGCTCAGAGCCTTTGATAACATTTTATCATCGATGATAAAAGTTGAGCAAATTCTATTTCAGATTAACGGAAGAACCGTGCATTCAGATCCTCCACGATCTCCTGAAACACTTTGTCACCGGACTGTTCCGCACGGATGGTGCAAAAGCGGGACGGTTCTTCCGAAGCTATTTGTCGGAACCCTTTGCGGACCCGTTCATGAAACATTTTCTCTTTCAACTCCATGCGATCCTTCTTCTCTCCGCGGCTCAACAGCCGTTTCCGGCCCACTTCCACCGGGATGTCGAGCAAATACGTACGGTCCGGCATCAACCCGTCCGTGGCCCATTGGTTCAGTTTTCTCACTTCCTCCACATCTTTTTCAGCCCCGTAACCTTGATAAGCCAAGCTTGAATCAATGTAGCGGTCACAAAGCACCACAAATCCCTGATCCAAATGGGGGCGGATCACTTCATTGACAAGCTGGGCACGAGAAGAAGCATACAACAACACCTCGGTTTTCCATTTCATTTCACTCCGGCCGGGATCGAGCAAGATTTCCCGCACACGATCCCCGATAATGGTCCCGCCGGGTTCGCGCACCATCAGGCAAGGAACCCCCCGCTTTTGCAAATATTGGTGAACCCGCTTGATTTGGGTTGTTTTTCCGGCTCCTTCCGGACCTTCAAAAGTAATAAACTTTCCTTTCATTGTTCTCCTCCATCCTGCGCTTGGCTCAACGTATTCAGGTTAGCACATTCACGGTGGGATTGAAATGTTGTGAAACCCCCCGCACTTGCCCGCCGCCTTGGAGAATGGTTTCAATGGTTTCTTGCGCTTCCCGGGTCCATGTTTCTCCGGGCAGCACCACCGGAATCCCCGGTGGATAAGGAACCACCATCTCCATGGCAACCTTGCCCGCAGCTTCGCTTAAGGGTACCGCCCGAAATGGCCTGCGGCGAAGTTCGGCCAGTGGCAAACGGACTTTTTGCGTTTGGGTTGCAAAAGCAAAGAAACCCTTGGCAGAGGAAGCAGGAATCCCTGCAAGAAATTGATCTATTTTTTTCAAAGCTTTCCACAGGCTCTCCAAATCCTCCCGGGTGGTTCCCAGACCAAAAACAAACAATACGGCCGACGGATCGGCCAATTCCACATGAATGCCTTCCTGTATCAGCTGATCGGCCAATTGATATCCCGTTATTTTGCCATTGGCCGTCAAGGTGCATTTCAATGGATCATCCGCTTTTTGCTCGGACAAAGACTGAAGGGATTGGATATTTCCCCGGAAATATTCCAAGTCGGTTAACAAACGGTCCAAGTGTCTTTCCCCTTCTGTTGCCATGAGCCGGCGTGTCACATCCAAGGAGGCCATCAGTGGATAAGAAGGGCTGCTTGACTCAATCACCCGCAGCCAGTGACTCACTTCGTCCGGGGAAACCCTTTCTCCTTGCAAGTGCAACATGGACGACATGGTCATGGAAGGCAACATCTTATGGGTGGACTGTACGGCAATATCCGCTCCCAAATCCATAGCAGACTGCGGCAGTGCTTCGTGAAATCCAAAATGCGCCCCATGGGCTTCATCCACGATGAGCGGAACCTGATACCGGTGGCAAACCTGTGCAATTTCCCGGACTGGTTGAACCCTGCCATAGTAGGACGGACTGGTCAGGACCACCGCTTTCACCGAATCATCTTCCTTTAAAATCCGTTCAATTTCACCGGGGGAAACCGGTTTTTCCACGCCGTTTTCATCGAAACCGGTCTTCAAATAAACCGGCTTGGCTCCTGCCAACATGCAGCCGTGAAACACGGATTGATGGCTGCTTCGCTGCACAATCACCGAATCCCCGGATGAACAACATGCCAAAATCGCGGCCAGGTTGCCGGCGGTCGTACCTCCCACCAAAAAATAAGTCGTTGTTGCCCGAAAAGCTTCAGCCGCCAGCTGCTGGGCTTCTTGAATGACCCCCGACGGCTGGTGTAAATCATCCAGCTGCCCCACTTCCGTCAAATCCATCGATAAAACGGGATGAAACCATACCAACGCTTCCCGGTCAAACATTTGCCCCTGTTTATGGCCCGGCACATGGAAATTGGTCCACTTCCGTGCCACATGTTTTTTTAATGCATCAAATAATGGCGCTCTCGTCTGATCCAAATTTTTTCTCCCTCCGTTTACAAGAAAAAAGACTTGAACATTCAAGTCTCAACGTTTCACTCTTTTTCTTTTTCCCGGCAACAAAATCTTCCGTCCAATTGAACGATCCGTCCGGTAAAAAAGACATGGTTTTGTTAAAAAACGATGTTGGGGCTTAAAAACGGCATCAACCCGGGTAACCGGTGCTTCCTTCAGGCCCACGCGCCCTGATCCTTTACCGTTTCTGTTTTTTCGGTTCTGTTCCTTTTTCATGGGTCCGTTCTTTCTTTGCATCGGATTGTTGCTTCGCCCTTCAAGATCCGGGTACATGACCACCCATGGCTATGGAATCACCGGTTCATTTCAATTCATCACCAAACACACTTCGTCTTATTATACCAATAACCAACGGCCTCCATGAGGTTCCGGCAACCATCTTTTCAGTTTTTGACAGCCATCGTTCAAGTTTTCGTCAACCTTCTTTTCCGGTGTTTTTTCAATTCTTTGCCTTTGACCTTTACCTGCTCCTTTGTCTTTTTTCTTGCCGGTGAATCAACGATTTTTACATCATGCGGGGATTCACCCTCCTTCAGGCAGGAATGCCTTCCACCGCAAACCAATCCCCGACCGGATGAATCTCACCCGTGCAATTCCTTTTCTGTATCCTGATGGATTAAAAAACGCATTCTCCAAACCAGATATGTATACAAAATATGATTGGAATCCGATTCAATAATTTCTTTTTCACAATCATCGCAAAGGAAACGATTCAATATATGGATGCCGCGTTCCCTTTTTTGCCGGCAAACAATGCACTCCTTTTTCTCATTCATGCAATCCCCTGCCTCTTTCCTCTTTCCCAATATTTTCTCCACAATCACCAATATTTAAACAGTTATGTAAAAAACCGGCTCAAGCGCCGCAAGGATTCCCCGCTTCGCATTTCCTTTCTTCTATTACTATCAAAGATTTCCCGAAAAAATGTGTCTTTGCATCATGATCCGACCCTGAAAAAAAGACTGACGCAGATTTCAATACACAATCGGCCGAATTTCCTCATGAACCAGAAAAAAATGAAAAATCATCAAAAAAATGAAAAACCATCAGAAATAGAAAATCATCTTTCCTCAATGTAAAATCATTTCCCTCTTTGATCCCGGACCCTATGCGTTCCTCAATGGATCCGGAAATCCCCTGAAGACAAAAAGTGAAGCAAAACCTTGCCAAATAAAGCAAAAACCCTCTTAAGCAGTTTGCTTAAGAGGGTTCAGGAT
>NZ_JACETT010000050.1:0-2484 GCF_013912365.1 Thermoactinomyces intermedius | reverse complement strand
GATTGCATTGCTTCTTCCATCCTCATTTTCAGGGTGTGTTCAATGTGCCCTTAGCTCAGCTGGATAGAGAGTCTGACTACGGATCAGAAGGTCGGGAGTTCGAATCTTCCAGGGCACGCCAATAAATTGTCTGGTGACCATGGCGGAGGGGATCCACCCGTTCCCATCCCGAACACGGAAGTTAAGCCCTCCAGCGCCGATGGTACTTGGGGATGACCCCTGGGAGAGTAGGTCGTTGCCAGGCAAGTCACAAGCCACCTCATTTGAGGTGGCTTTTTCATTTTGTCTTCGTTATTTCCATTTCCCCGGATTGATCCTCCTTTTCCATCCTTTCCTCATCGCCATCTGTTTTTGGGAGTTTCTGCCGGCCGCTGATAACCTTCTTACCCCGATTCACTTTGTGGTTGGAGATGATGTTATCCAAGGGGACTCCTTTTGGATACCTGGATTGGATTTTCAGAATAATGGAACCCGAGCGCTTGCATATTGTCCCGGCAATAAGTTTTGTTCCTCTGTACCCATCAGGTGCAGCAAACGATGTTACTTGATGGACTTGGCTTTAGGAATGGATAGAGGTGACCGATCGTTGGTGCGTTTTTGGTCAGGCAGGCGTTAAAGTATTTATATCTTTGCGAGCTCCGATATAATGGAATTAGGGGTTTATCTGAGCTGCGTCGTCCAGGGTTTTCGTTTCAATGTCCAAATATATCAAAAGCGATAGGTGGCGAAGTGGATGGATAAGACTGGTAATCAAAAAGGGGATTATGGTATAGATGCTCCCGGCGTCATTCGAAATTTGACGTTAAGCGGCATCGCTTTGCTTCTGCTCAGTATGGGGGCTTTTTTTGTGTTTGCTGGTGCTTGGCGATGGATCGGAACGATTCTTTTTCTTTTTGGTCTGATTTGTCTCATTGAAGCCGTTTATATGATATGGAGCAGCAAAATCGGGAAGTATTATGAACGGGAAAAGCTGCTTGACCTCGTCCCTTGGCGGGGGGATGAAAAAGTACTCGATATCGGATGCGGGAGAGGACTCGTTCTGAATGCTGCGGCCAAACGTCTCGACCGCGGTAAGGCAATCGGAATTGATATTTGGAATGAACGGGATCAATCGGGCAATCATCCTGATGTAACTTTGGAAAATGCCGAAAAAGAAGGAGTAAGAGAACGCGTCGAAGTTGTATCTGCTGATGCGCGGGATATTCCGTTTTCGGACAATGAATTTGATGTGATTGTTTCCAGTCTGGCTCTGCACAATATTTATGATAAAAATGAACGTCGTAAGGCGCTCGGGGAAATATTCCGGGTGCTCAAGCCGGGAGGACATTTTGCGATTCTCGATTTCCGGCATGTTGATGAATATGCCGGAATTTTTAAAGAGTTGGGAGCGACAGGCGTTCAGATTGCCGGTCCCCATTATTTTATCTTTCCTCCTGTACGGATTGTGGTGGGTCGTAAACCGTAGAGGTTGTATGTGTCTTGCCGTAAATGGAGACCATAATGTTCAAAAGGGGACCAAGTGTCACAGAGGAATACAATTGGAATTTGGGATTGTCTGTTAATACACAAGCGGTTATCCGGTAAACAGGGTGGACGTTGCTTCAATTGCATAATCTGATCTTGTCGAAATCAAGGTATATGCACGGAAGTTGAAAATTGGTGGATGTTTTTTGACCCGGGCTCTCGCTTCCATGTCCTGAAGAGACCGGGTGTTCCAATACTCGACTGCATTTCCTGCGTCCCTTCATGTGCTTCTCACTGGTTTTCCACTGTTGATAAATGCGCCGCCCGGATCTTTTTAGTCATGGGAAACCGTTAAACGGATGAGCCTTTTTCTTAACCTTTTGCTCTGAAAACCACAAGGTGTTTTTTAATGCACAGAAATCGGAGAAAAGAAATTGATTGATTCGGTCGAACATGGAGAGCTTCAAACCGCTCGATGGAGAAGGAGGCATTCAAATCGGCTGTGTGACGGCTATTTTGTTTTTTGTCTGTCCAGGCTCACTAAAAGGATGGGAATATATGAAATCAAAATAAACCTTAAAAGAGGTGTTGACAACCAAATAAAAGGGTAGTATATTTATTTTCGTCGCTGCTACGACAACATCTTGCAAAAAGCGAGAAAAGAAAACAAAAAAAGTTGTTGACAAGCACGGCGGCGATGTGATAGAATATATAACGTCGTCGTGATAAAAACGGAGACGATTGAAGTGTTCCTTGAAAACTGAAGAGTGAAGACATGACTCGTTAATTCTTGAGAGTTCATATCAAACTTTTTTGGAGAGTTTGATCCTGGCTCAGGATGAACGCTGGCGGCGTGCCTAATACATGCAAGTCGAGCGGGAGAATCATCCTCCGGGATGAGGATCCAGCGGCGAACGGGTGAGTAACACGTGGGCAACCTGCCCGCAAGACCGGGATAACTCCGGGAAACCGGGGCTAATACCGGATAGGCCTTTTCCCTGCATGGGGAAAAGGGGAAAG